>JAJFIN010000268.1 GCA_021774955.1 Alphaproteobacteria bacterium
AATGCTTGGCCTGTGCCCGAGTGCAATTGTTGGCTACGAAAAAGCGATTGAGCTTAACCCAATTGATGATGTGCGGTTTTTCGAAGGGGCGGCACGTGTCCTTGCCACTTGCCATGATGTGAGCCTGCGCAATGGCGAAGATGCGGTGGCCTATGCGGAGAAGGCATTTGCCCTTAACGATGATCTGGATATCCGTTCAACACTTGCTGCTGCTTACGCTCAGGCTGAACGATACACCGAAGCAGTTTCCGTTCAACAAAGTGTTGTCGATGGCCTGGCTCAGTTTGGCGATCTCTACACCGACGAACTGGAGGAAGAAAAGCGCATTCTTGACCTTTATCGCGCTGGTACTCCGTATGAAGCGCTCCCAGGGCCTTTTCTCAGTAGCCAAATTGGAGGCGATGCATCTCAAGATAGCGGAGGTCAATTGGAAGCCGTATTCGGCATCTGGATATTGGGTCTGTCAGTAGCAGCATTGGCAACATTACTGATAGCGATCATCGCACCGTTTCCCCTTAATGCGCGATATCAAAAACGTCATCCGCAAACGCGGCCCTATCGATGGGGCTACTTTACCGCCCTCTCAAACTACCTTGGCAGCGCTTTCTACCTTTCTTACATCGTCATGTTTTACCTGGCATTACAGCTCGGTTTGTACTCAGTTATTGAGACCACATTTGGGGAGATGATCGATGCCGGTGTGTTTGTCATATTAGCTTTCGGGTTGCTCTTAGTCTTTGCACTGATCCTGTTCTTAATGGGACGGGCGCTTATGAGAAGACGGCGCTGGCCGTGGGTCGTCACAATTTTGCTCGCCATTCTTGCGATAGCCGCGATGGTTCTATTGCAACGCTCTGGGCTTATGGATCAATTTATCGACCCATCGGAAGCCAATTTAGGTCTTTCGACATGGATAAATGTCGGTGTTTACAGCCTCTATCTCCTTGCCACTTTTGTTTACGTCAGCAAGCGCTGGGGTGAGCTGGGACGCAAAGCCACTGACAAGCTTACAAAAGCGAATAGGGGTAAGAAAAAAGCCAAAAAGAAATCAAGTGATGATGACAATGGTGGTCTGTTTGAAGAAATGGGCATGGAGGAAGATTCAGACCTGCAATCCTCTGACGATGAACGTCGCATGCCATCGGTTGAAGAGTTTTTTGATAGGCATTCTCGCGATCACGAAACCTGGGATGGCGATGAAGTTGAAATGTTGCCGAGCGACAATGTTGAGATTCCTGAGGCGACGCTTGACCCAGAAACTTTGGTCGACCTAGAGGAAGAATCCGCTTTGCACGACCTGACCTATCGGCATCAAAATGTTGACGATGAGGGCCAACGTGCCGCGCGAAGGCGGTCAAGACGGAGACGTCGAAGATAAATGCGAGGTGTGGACGTTTTAATATTGCCCTGTACTTTGTTTCACTCGGGTCCGCACCATATTTTCATCACGCCGATCAAGGATCGTCGCGGTTTCTCCTTGTGGAAGTTTTAGCACCGTTCCCCCACCCCATCGCCAGCCTTCATCGGAATTGGTCATGATGGCATATTCTTCCATCGGTGTCGGTGGTTTGGAAAATTCGGTGGTGACTATGATCACAACGGTTTGCATCCCGCGGCGATAGCAATGCCCCATCTCGGTACAGGGTATGGACTCAACTGGGATGGCTTGGACGACATTCTTTTTTAGACCAATTAGTTTACCACCGCGTCGTTGGCTTTTCTTCATTTGATCGCGAAAGCGTTTTTTGTCGTGATAGGTTCTGATCCGTGGGTGGGTCAGCTGCCACTGCTTTTTGAAGTCTTTGGCTTGATAGGCGGCGATCCATTCATCGAAAACGCGTTCTGCCTCGGCAACTTCCTCTGGCGTTGCCAGCGGCACGTCAACCTTCGGTGCCTCTTGCTCTTCGGCTTGTGCGGTCAACAATGTAGCGAAATTCAGCAGGATTGAGACACACAAAACCCAGTGCCATTTTCCTAACTCACGACTTAACCCAAGGATACGCATATCAATGCCCCATTACGATTGAAGCATCAACACACTCCCCAAAGCGCGTTGTTGAAAGTCAGTATCTAATCAGATTGTGCTTATCGAGCGATGCGGTTTTCCGCCCGCGTTTCCGCCCGTGCGCGCATGACCTGTTCATCAGCCTGATCCAGAATGACCGCCGTCTCACCCATCGGTGAATTGAGAATGGTGCCGCCGCCCCAACGCCAGCCTTCGCTAGAGTTGGTCATGACCGCATATTCTTTCATCGGCTCATCAGGATTTTTATATTTTGTGGTTAAAATGATGGCGACGACCTGCATATCTTTGCGATAGCAATAACCGGTTTCAGTGCAGGGAAGTTTCTCCGCCGAAATCGCTTCCATCGGACCTTTGGTCAAGGACTTTAGCACAACGCCTTTTCTTTGGCTTTGGATCATGAACGCTTTCCAATCTTCTTTATCAAGAAGAAAACGGATACGTGGATGCGTTAGGTTCCATTGTTCTTTGTAATCTTTGGCGCGGTAGGCAGCGATCCATTTGTCAAAGACACGCTCAGCCTCTGCGACTTCTTCAGGCGACGCAAGCGGGACAACATAGCCGTAATCCATCGGCATATGATTGGCTTCATCGGGAAGCGTCAATGACACGGGAACGAGCTTTGCATCCGACGAACTGACCTCTGAAGCAAACAGGTTTTGCGGCATTGCAATGATTGTGAATACTAGCACTGCACATCCCGTTCGGAACGCACTAATGCTGACTCTTTTCGAGTGCTGCATTACACACCCTTCCCCATACTACCCCAAAGCACTACACCCCTGTAGCGCGTGTTAACTATAGCTGATTAACCATAATCCGGCTATCGAAAACGACTCACAAAAACCCCTGTATTCTGCCAATTATCGCTTCGCAATTGTGAACCTTTCGCAGCACACAACCCCAATATGCACCCCTCATTTTAATTCACCGGTGTCAGCCGATAAATGTTGCTGTCATCGGTGCCGAGATAGAACGCGCCGTCCGGTCCCTGGCGGACAAAACGCATGCGTTCATGCATATCCAGCAGAAGGACTTCTTCATGGAGGATGCGGTCGCCCTCGATTTCGATGCGCCGCAGATGCGGTCGCGCCATCGACGTGACGAACATATTGTTGCGCCAGGCGGAAAATAATTCGCCAGTGTAAAAGATCATGTCGCTCGGCGCGATGGCGGGTGTGTAGAAAAAACGTGGTTGCTCCAAACCCTCTTTGTGCGTCAGACCGTCACCTACCGGCGTACCATCATATTCAATGCCATGGGTGATGATCGGCCAGCCGTAGTTCAAACCTGGCTTGATGATGTTGATTTCATCACCGCCCTTAGGTCCGTGTTCGACCTGCCACAACACATTTGTAACTGGATGAATGGCCAGTGCTTGAGGGTTGCGGTGGCCATAAGACCAGATCTCGGGTTGCGCGTTTTCCTTATCCGCAAAGGGGTTTCCTTCCGGCACGCTGCCGTCATAATTGAGACGGAGGATCGAGCCGTTGTGCATCGACAGGTCTTGCGCGCGGTGGCGATTGTGGCGGTCCCCGACCGACAAAAAGAGGTGACCGTCATGAAACAGGATGCGCGCACCATAATGATACGTGTGGTCTGGATTGTCTTCGATGGGGAAGGCTTCAAACACGGTCTGACGATCTACGAGTTTGGTGTCATCAATGCGCGCACGTTCAAGCGCCAGCGTGCTCGCCTTCTCCGTTCCCTTATTATAGGTGTAATAGATCCAGCCATTGCTGGCATAGTCCGGGTGAAGAATAACATGCTGTAACCCGGTGAACTGGACCTTCAGGATTTCCGGTAGCCCAGTGATCTCTTGTTTGTCGCCGGTTTCCAAGTTGAGCCGCACCAAGCGGCCGGCCTCGTGCTCGCTCAACAAAACCTGACCGTCTGGCAAAAACGCCATCGACCAAGGTAGTTCGATCTCGACAGGTAGTTTCTCTACTTGGAAATTGCCGCGTTCACTTTCGATGATGAGCGGTTCATTCGTCTCATCGGTCGCGTCTTGTGCGGTTGCGGATGTAAATGAAAGCGCGGCCCAAGCCACGAGTGCAAGAAATGTCTTTGGAATACTGAGTGACACCCCAGATCCTCCCCATTTGTCTTGCAGCCCTTGGCGAGCAGCATAACCAAAAACGGGGCGGGCTCAACCAAAATTGTCCTAGGGTCGAAGCTTGAGAAATCCTACAAAACCCCTAAGTTACTCACATGCGCTCATTGCTGGTCCTCACCGCTTTTGTCTTTCCCCTTCTGGGTACCGCCACCCTCGGCCAAGTCACGACCGGCGCGCCGGAGGCAACGGGCGAAGCGCAACCGGGAGGGCTTATTGAGCTGCAAATTTCTTGCATGATCCGAGAGCATCCCAGTGAGGCAATTACCTATGTTGGTGGTGTGCTGCCTGATGGCACACGATGGCGTAAGCTCAGGACTGGAGTCATCGCCGACCTGATCGCGGGGACGCATTCGTTTTTCACTTTTGTGAATGATGTTCGTGCTTTTGTGGAAATCAAAGAAAGCGGTGGCACGGTTCACATTGCCACAAAACCAGATCATGTCATCGCCAACAATTTGACCGAGCTACCGGACTGTCCAGATATTGAGGAATAATTTACTCACTATCGCTTCCGTGCCCATCCCACCACTCTGCGATCACTTCCTCAACGACAAAGGCGATCGAGATGAGTGGCGCGAAAAATACCCCGACACCGATGACCAGCATAGTCGCAACGAGCGTAAGCTCCCGATTCCATATTAGACTTAGGAAAGGTGCGAACAATGCCCATGCGAGTGCGATTGCGACACAGATTACACCAAGAAACACTCTATAGATCATCCAGCCATCGGACAAATGTCTTTGCCAAAAGGATTGTGGATCGCCGCCTGTTTCCGCCTTGCCACCAAGATTAGCACCGTCGCGCGAGACAAAGCGCCGTATGAGCCATCGCCCCGCATAAAAAAAGGCGGCCAGAACCCCCATACGCCAGGTAAGCCCAAAAAGCTCTCTGAAATATCCAGCCGCGGCGAAGTCCCCATCAATCGTAGACGATAAAAAAACGGGAACGAACCCAGCAAACATAGGAACCAATAAAGCGATCGTTGTTGATTTTTTGTCAAACCATGTAGGGGTGACTTTTCGTTTTTCCATCAAAGCTAGACGCGACGTGGTAACAGCGACACCCATAAAACTCAACCATACCAAAAACATCATCACGCCATTGGCTGCGCCGGCAATGTCCTTATTCTCGTCTGTGAGCAGACTGGTATTGGCCGGATCGAAGACCAACCAATTCGCGATTACCAAACCTACCCCCAAAACAAGCGTAACCCATATTGGCCATATCACGACCCAATCAGGTTTCTCTTGTTTTTCGCTTTCTTGCTCAAGCAATTTGGGCCTACTTCTACATATAATCTGGTAACAACGCTAACTCAACCTTGAGTGGCAAGCAACCGTATTTTGGTCGCTACTAATTGTCCAAATGACTAAGGGAATCGTCAGCATAAATCCGCTTTTCGAGCTGGCTGATTGCGAGCTTTGTAAGCTCCCAGGCAATAATTTTTGCTCTGCGCAAAACCCTCTCCCGTTTTTGTGTGCTCCAACGTTTCTTGTTGACCCAGCCAAATAGAGCATACTCGATAGCGGGAGGTAACACACCGTTCATCCACGCAATACTCACATCGACGCCTGCCGCCACAAGCAAATCTCGCCAGGTATAATCTGTTCCAGATATCAATCTATTCAAAAACTTGTCGACAGAATGAGCAGTCGTGTCGGTAAACAGTTGAATATAGGGTTGGATCGATGAGCCTGTATAGGACGATGAAAATCCTGAAGCCGCACCGCTTATGCTTGCTGATGCAAGCTTCCGTTTGTCAATAACATCTGACCAGACGATTGGATCGTCAATTTCCCCATCAGAGGCGAAATCAAAGCCTAAATCAATTGCCCGATCAATCGCCTGACCAATCGCATTATAGAATACCTCCTGCAGCGCACCTTTTGCAAGACCGCGGAGATGAGGATTATTTGAGAGTTTTGCACCTCCTCGAATTACTCCACCCACTAAATCTGCAACATTCCAGGAGTGAGGATCCAATAAGGCGCCGTCTCGCACTGTGTTGACTTGAAAATAATCATCGTCGACAAGCCTCGCACCTTCTCTGTTTTGGAACAGATCATCGCGCCTACCACCTCGCGCACCACGTTGGCTCCGCCCAATCTTTGCAATGGTTTTAGACTCACGCCAGGTGCGGCGGGCTTTCCGTATGCTGCGCAAGATAGGCAAGAACGAAGCAGCTGTGACTGCTACACTACCAAGAGCCATGGCATCCGCAGCGTCGATCTTACCCTCACCAAATTCGGTTAAGTCAATCTCCTGCGCGGCGCTATAGCCAGCTCTCGCTAACTCAATCGCGGCAATATAAGGCATGAGGATCGGCACCATGCCGGCAACAGCGGAAGCCGTGTTCAGCACGAAAGAACGCTGTTCCTCTGGGCTCATGCTTTCAAAGCCAGATAGAAAATCTTCAAAGAAGTTGAGCAGATTGCTGGCGGCATCGCGGGCACGATCATAGCCTTCTTCCGCCAGATCAGCGACGATGTCGATGCCATCGCTCGCAAGATCGGCTATGCCCTGATGGACAGAGCCAGCCACGTCGCCGACATAGGCGAACGGTGCATCGGTGAATTCGTCGGCCTCACGCTGCAGCACGCGACCGCCTTGTTCCAAAACATCTTGGACTTCATCTGGTACATGCTCGTCATATTGACGACGGGCAAATAGCAGTGGATTGTATGTAGGACCTGTGCCTTCCATCAGGTTTTGCCGATATGCATCAACACCTTGAGCCGGTCTTTCTATTTGTGGTTGATAGGCTGGGCTTGTTGTCGGCTCCGGGAAACCCGGGCTCGGAGATGGCGCAAAGCCACGTTTAAAGGGGAGGCCGTTCAGATCGACATCTGGCTCGTTCTGCGTGAGCGCGTATACTTGCGCGGCGGCTTTTGTTGTCGAGCTCGGTTCCTCCGTATCGGGAATGAAACCTAATGGATGGCGACGAGCAACGCCTTGTGATTTGGTTTTTCTACCTTTTGCGCGACGGTGCGCGGGCGTACCATAGGTATTGGGATAGGCCATGGGGATGGGTCCTTTCGTGAGGTGATTTGTTGCTGTGGAGTTGTGATGTATGCCGGTTATGAAATGTATGAGCGGAGTGCAACGCGCTATACTATCTGAACGCGAAGAGGGCTTTCTTGCGTTTGTCGAAAAACGGCAAGCGTGGCGTCTGTGCCCTTTGTTGGAGATGGGCCTTAAATTTCTAAGAAGCTCCTAGTTTCCACTTTTATCGCCAATGGATGGACTTCTCTGTCGATACATCGCCTTACGCCTTAACTTTCGAATGTGGCGAAGACAGAGGAAGATCACTGCTCCAAACCATACTGTGGCAATAAAGAGGGCGACACTGATTATATCTGGGTCGCTAACGGTCTCCATCAATGTAAACTCACCAAGTGCTGCCCACGGAAGAAATAAAATATAGCCAAAAAAAATAGGCTAAATGACACTGTTACGACAGAGACAATTGCGATCCCCTTGCCTAAACCAACCTTCGCGTGGTTTTCCTTTTCCTCATCTGAGAGTTCTGTTTTGTCAATAAACCAATCAACAGTGCGTAGGAACAACACCGCAATCACTCCCGCCAGCAAAAGTCGATAGATCACCACACCCAAACCAAACATGAAACTCAATAAACTATCAGCTGAATGCTCCATAAACAGTTTCAGTGAAAGAAGTGACAAAAATAATGCGTAATGCAAATAGAACACCGGTGCCCAACTACCTGAATGAGGCGTATCTCCATCGGTTGGCTCAATATTGCGATATCTGTTGGTTGGTATTTCTTCTAGTAAACGGAAGTTGGGGTAAGTCGAACGGATAAAATCGTGGATCAACGCCGGTGCAGCTATCGCAATGTTTGCTGCACCAAGACTAATCCAGAAATTGAGAGCTGGTAGATCCTTAGAAAAATATATGCTGGATGCTGAAAATATTGTCAGCAGCAGAACCAGAAGAACGTGCTTTCTCCTGCGCGTCCGCATTGAAGACACCGTATTCAGCATTCTAGTTCTCTCGATATTTACGCCATGCGGCGAAGGCATGTAATATCGCCGAAAGCAAAACGGCTATGAATACGGACAATGGCAACAACCAGCGACTACCGTCAAATTGACTATTTTCGATGATGGCTTTGGAGCCTAGTGGCACCCAGAAATATCCCGCGATGAGAAAAAACATCATCTGAGAAAATCCCCATCTATCGTGACGCGTTTCCCACAATGCCCGAATGGCTGCTCGCCGCTCTAACAAACCCAACCAGCTGCGATTCAACTCCAGCTGTTCGTATGAAAGTATTGAGAACCAATAGACGCCAATCAACAAAGCCGATCTAAACCAAAACCCCAAAACGATCCGGAGAGGGTTGTTTGCTAGTTCCGGGCTGTATTTCATTCCCAGTACAACAACAGCCGGTGTCACGATAAAAATATATACGACGTACAAACCAGAGCGCCTCAAATTACGGACGATTCGTTCCAAGATAATTATGCTGTGGTCTCTCCAGCTTCCAACGACGTAACTTTCTAAAGACATAACAATGACAAAGTATCCAAATATGAAATACATGATATAGGCCCACGCCCACCACGAAAATTCTTCAACTACTTCGGAATTTTCTGCAATTATCATTAACCACAAGAACGCCGCATCGCCGTGATCGACATCGCCACTAATCCAGACACGCCAAACCAGGTAAACTCCCAGCGCGGCCATGAGACCGGCAACGTAAAGTGGAAAGCGAGATTGATGTGTAGATTGCCTTCTCGACAAACGACGTTCAAGGATTTCTAATTGCCTTTGGCGGCGTTCTTGGCGAGAATTCCCCATATAATATATATAGGAATTATTGCGAGATTTTCAATTGCCACGCCTACGTCATCTGCGGTTAGTTGGTCTCTGTTTACTTCTACCAATAGCGTTTTTCACACCATAGAATATTGCAAACAGGACTACGGAAGCTGGTAGGGTTGCTATCACGAATAGCAGGCCAGGTCGGGAGACAATTTGATAGGCTTCCTCAAATAATTCCCTTGTCAATATTTCGTTCCCATTTGCTGCCCACATAATTCCAACACCTAGGATTCCTACAAAAGGTACGAAAAATAATAATAGGCCAGCAGCATTTCCCAGCACCAAAATCCAATTGCGCCACTGCCCTCTTTTTTCGGCCAATCGCATGTTCCACGTTTTGACGAGGCTGTAGAAAAGTAAATAGATAGCTGCGGCAGAAACAATAAAGATCAGCCACCGTACTATTGCACCAAGAATGATTGAGGATGACGGTTCAATCATACAATCCCTCGTTTCACGCTCCAGAACGTATATTGAACTTACCTGCTTATCCGAATTAAAGCACTCTATTCAATTTCGAACAATCTATCAAATGTATCCTTTATGATA
>JAJFIN010000269.1 GCA_021774955.1 Alphaproteobacteria bacterium
CAATTCTCTCCTCGTGAAATCGTCTCTGAACTCGACCGCTATATCGTCGGTCAATCCGATGCCAAACGCGCCGTGGCTATCGCACTGCGCAATCGTTGGCGGCGCCAACAATTGGACGATGAACTCAAGCAAGAAGTGCTGCCAAAAAACATCTTGATGATCGGGCCGACGGGCGTTGGCAAAACTGAAATCTCTCGTCGTCTGGCCCGGCTTGCCAATGCGCCCTTCGTCAAGATCGAGGCGACCAAATTTACCGAAGTGGGCTACGTCGGGCGCGATGTTGAACAGATTGTCCGCGATCTTATCGAGATTGCTTTGGGCATGGCGCGCGACACAAGGCGCAAGGAAGTGACCGCAAAAGCCCAGCTTTTAGCCGAAGAACGGGTGCTTGATGCGCTGGTTGGCGAGAATGCCAGTGAGGGAACGCGGGATACTTTCCGTAAAAAACTGCGCGACGGTGAGCTTGATGACAAAGAGCTCGAGTTAGAAGTCGCCGATACCGGTGCCGGCGCCATGCCGAGCTTCGACATTCCGGGCATGCCCGGCGCGCAAGTGGGCATGCTTAATCTGAATGACATGTTTTCCAAAGCCATGGGTGGGCGCACCAAGAAGCGCCGCATGACGGTGACGGAATCCCATGATGTTCTGTTGGCGGAGGAATCCGACAAGCTTCTTGATGAAGACCAGATTATCCAAGAGGCGATCTATGCGGTTGAAAACGAGGGCATCGTTTTCCTTGATGAGATCGACAAGATTTGCGCGCGCTCAGAACGTACCGGGGGCGATGTCTCGCGCGAAGGCGTGCAGCGCGATCTGCTGCCTTTGATCGAAGGCACGACTGTGCCGACCAAATATGGGCCGATCAAAACCGACCACATTCTGTTTATCGCGTCAGGCGCTTTTCACCTGGCCAAGCCTTCAGATCTGTTGCCGGAATTGCAAGGCCGATTGCCAATTCGTGTGGAACTTCAAGCTCTTAGCCGCGAAGACATTAAGCGCATCCTGACCGAACCGGAGGCGAGCTTGATCACTCAATACAAGGCTTTGCTGGCGACCGAAGGGGTCACGCTCGACTTCACCGAGGACGGTGTTGACGCTTTGGCGGACGTTGCGGTCGAGGTTAATTCAACGGTTGAGAATATCGGCGCGCGGCGGTTGCAGACCGTGATGGAACGCGTGCTCGATGAAATCTCGTTCGCGGCGACCGATCAGCCCGACACGTCGCTGACCATCGACAAGGCTTATGTGCAGGAGCATATCGGTGACCTATCTCAAAACACGGATCTCAGCCGATTTATTTTGTAGTGCGGAGCGCAATCACAATCGACTGCCATAAATTTTTCTGACAGCCAGTGCGTCCAAATCTAGCGGGTCCAGACAACGGACATTGATGGCCCAGCCGGCGAAGGGTTGGACTCCCTCGCGCAACTCTTGCGCCGTTGCGGCGCTGGGTCTGCGGAAGGGGAGGATGCCGCATTGGGGGCAGAAATAGTCTTTGGCCGTGCGGCTGCCCCATTGGTAGAGCGTCAGATTTTCGAGCGGTGAGTGGAGCTGCAATTGCGCCTCGTCGACGCGGAAAATAAGGGCTCCACGCTTTTTACAGACCGAGCAATCGCAGACGCGGACATGGTCGATGTCGGCGTCGACCTCAAATGTTACGCTGCCGCAATGACAAGATCCGCGATAGGTCCTTATCATGGCTGATCATACCATCGAGCATCAACGTGGTATCGTCCTGGCTCAATCTTCGATGTTTGTATTGCCATACCTGCTTCCTCGCAGATAACTGCGGCGGCTGCGATATCCCATAACCCGCACCCGTTCTCGACATATCCACTCAGTCTTCCGAGTGCTGCAGACGCAAGGGCGAAGACCGCACAACGATATCGCACAACGTCATATCCTTGCTCTCTCAATGCTTGGGCGCGCCTATCTGTTTGGGTCCCACTCTCGTAATCATTCTCACCAACGGCAATCATTTTTACGGCTCGTACCCTGGTCACCGTCGGGGCTGGCAGCCTGTTTACTCGAAGTCCATGCCCTCGCAGTGCAGACACTATTAGACCGAGTTCCGGCAGCGCAATCGCGCCGAGGACCGACACGCCATTATCAATATAGCCTATTGATATGCCCCAAGACGGAAGACCGAGGAGGAAATTGGATGTTCCATCGATCGGATCGATTGCCCATCCTGTGTCACTTGAGTCCAGCTCGCCGCCCATTTCCTCGCCAATAATGTTTGTATCGCCGAACGATCCAAGAATGTCATTTCGAAGTCGTTTTTCGATCTCAATGTCAGCGTTGGATGCGAATTGACCCGCTGATTTTTCATCCACAATCAACTGTGATCGATCTGAGCTCCATTGAAGCGCTAGATTTGCTGCGCTAGCAATGATCACTTCTGTTTCAGTCAGCGAAGTCATACTCTCCATTGGCCAATGGTAATCCCAACACTCGGCCCTTGGAAGACTGATTATTAATGCCGCCTTCTCGCGGGTTTATTTACACGCTTTTTGCTGCCGGGAACTGTGCAGAGAATGTTTCTAAAGGCAGTCGCAACGCGTTGGTGAGATAGGACACCGTGCGGTAAAAACCGGCGAGCAACAAAAGCTCTATGAGGGCGGCATCTGAAAAGATGTTTGAAAGATCCGCCCACAAATCATCATCGACATTGGCATCACCGTGGAGCGCATCGCAGAGTTTGATCAGAAGTTTTTCTTCTTCACTCCAACAGGCATCACCGGCACCCCCATGGACGAGGGAATAGATTTGATCTTTGTCCAGCTCTACGCGTTCAGCAAATAAGGCGACGTGGACCCCCCATTCATATTCAGATTTGTTTTGGGCGGTGACGCGATCAATGACCATTTCGCGCTGGCGCAACGTGAGATGACCTTTGTCTAAAAGACCGCCGCTCATGAAACGCGTGATCAAGCGTTCGTCATTGGCAAGCGTTGTAAATAATGTAAGCGGCGCCACACCCGGTGGCATGATGCCATCGAATAAAGCCTGTATTTTATCGGAATAGGGTGGCTGAGCAGGGTCGATTCTGGCTGACATCTGGGATTCCTCGTGCTATGTTTTTTATAGCACTCACTTTGCTACGGATATAATAGCATGTCAACACCTCTCCCCGGTGGCCCGGTCCGCGGGTCCGAAACCGGACGCCCGATCATGGCTTTACTCGACCTATTGGGCCGCAAAATGAGCCTGCGAATCTTGTGGGAATTGCGCGAGACACGCATCAATTTTCGGGCGCTTCAAAACGCGGCGGAAACCAATCCAAGTGTATTGAATGCGCGGCTCAAAGAACTCCGAACGGCAGGGCTGGTTGATCATGATGCCTCTGGTTATGGCGTGACCAATCAGGGTAAAGAATTATTGGCGATTGCACTGCCACTTGAAGAATGGGCTCATCAGTGGGCGGAGCAATTAGATCCTATTTCCGCTGGATGAACTTATCGGCGTCGAGCTGGTCCTGCCATCCAAAACGCTCAAGCTCCGGTCGATGGTGCTCTTCTTCGGGATAGCCAATGCAGAAATAACCAACAAAGGTCCAATCGTCTGGCACTTCGAGGGTCTTTTTGACGGCGTCTGGATCGAGGATCGAGAGCCAGCCCATGCCGACGCCTTGCGCGCGCAAAACCAGCCAAATGCATTGGATGGCGGCAACCACTGAATAGGCTTTGGTCTCGGGCATGGTCTTGGCCCCAAGGCCATATCCAGCCTCATTTTTTGTGTCGGCGAAGGCGGCCAGATGAACCGGCGCTTGGTCGAGGCCGGCCAGTTTCAGCGAGGCATAGAGGCCCGCTTGCTCGCCGGAATAATCGTTCAGAGCTTCAGCGTTTGCTGTTTGAAAGTTCTCGCGCACGGCCTTGCGCATGGCTTTATTGTCGACCAGGACATAGCGCCAGGGCTGGCAATTGCCGACCGAGGGGCCGTTGCAAGCGACCTGCAGGGCATGCTCGATGATCTCATCGGGTACCGGGTCAGTGCGAAAACGGCGCACATCGCGGCGCCATTCCAAGAGGTCGTCGAGCTGATCTCGAAAGCTGGCGTCAAATTCGGGTTTCTTCGGCGCGGCTGTCATAATCTCGTCCCGCTTCCTTTGCAGCCTATATATTGATGCTATGTTGTTTTCAGTTTGGTTAACAATGGTAAACCACGATTTTAAGCCCAATGTGATCCGGAGCCGTGTCCCGGCCAAATTTGTCCCTAGTCCATCTTTGGGTGGCTAAGGCAGGTAAAACAACCCAGTATTGCGCGCCATTCGTAGAACCAGCGGCACTATATGTCTGATAGCGCTACCGAGATTTTAAACCTGATCCATCTTTATGCCGAGCGCATGGATCTGGGGGATTTTGACGGCGCGGCGGCGCTTTTTGAGCACGCCCAGATCATTGTTGGCGACGATGGCGAAAGCCTCGACAGTGGCGACATTCTTGAGGTTTGGCGCGGCCTTGTTATCCTCTATGACGACGGTACGCCGCGCACCAAACATGTGACAACAAATCCGATTTTAGAGGTGGATGAAGAGCGGGGTGTCGCGCAGTGCCGCTCTTACTACACCGTTTTTCAACAGACCGCGACCCTCTCGCTGCAGGCCATTGTTGCAGGGCGCTATCATGATAGGTTTGAGCGGGTCGATGGCAAATGGCGGTTTAGCGAACGCGATTACCGGATGATGGATCTGATGGGCGATGTCAGCCATCACTTGAGAAATTTTGATTTAGAGGCAGGAGCAGGGGATGACAGTGCAAAATAGATTTGAGGGAAAGTCCGTGATCGTTACGGGGGCAGCTTCCGGTATCGGACGGGCAACCGCTTTGCGTCTGGGGGAAGAAGGGGCGGATGTGGTCCTGCTCGACATCGATGAAGAAGGCCTCAATTCCGCGGCCAAGATTTTGACCGACATGGACCGCCAAGGCCATACCCGCGTGGTTGATCTTTCTCAAGGGTCCGAAGCCTGTCGGGCGGCGAT
Source organism: Alphaproteobacteria bacterium (assembly GCA_021774955.1). Lineage (GTDB taxonomy): Bacteria > Pseudomonadota > Alphaproteobacteria > M2410 > M2410 > JAJFIN01. The sequence continues at coordinate 4,982 of JAJFIN010000269.1, forward strand.
TGATTTTGGGGTTCAAAAACTCGGCAAGCTAGACGTGCTCTGCAACATTGCGGGCATCGCCAAGGCGCGCCATTTTAGTGACGTTACGGATGCGGAATGGGATCGGATGATGGCAATTAATCTGTCGGCCGTTTTCTTTGGCAGCCAAGCGGCCTTGCCACATTTGATCGCGACCCAAGGCAATATTGTCAACATGTCGTCAACCGCCGCGCTCGATGGCCAGATCTACAATGCGGTCTATTGCGCGACAAAAGCGGGCGTTTTGCAGATGACTAAGGCCCTGGCCATTGAACTTGCATCCAAAAAAGTGCGGGTTAATGCGGTTTGTCCCGGAACCGTAATGACCCCGCTGGTGGAGAATTTCGAATTGCCGGAAGACCCGGATATGCAGCTCATGAGCCGCATGTTTTCGCTGCTTGACCCGGCGCAACCGGAAGAAATTGCCAGCGCCGTTGCCTATCTCGCGTCTGATGAAGCGCGTTTTGTCAGCGGCATCAGTTTTGCTATCGATGGCGCTCAATCAGCGGGGTAACACGACCAAAAACGGTACTTACTCCGTATACGTCCATATTTTAATGGGGTCATCACGGCCGCGGATTGATTGCTCCTCGCAGGATATAAGTCCGGCCAACAAACTTGCCTTACCGCCTTCTGGATCTGCGCTGGTCGCGGAGACGAGCGCATCGCTGACGATCATTTGAACATCGAGCTCACGGGTTTTGGCTTCAAGCCGACTGGCGACATTGACGGCGTCGCCGATCGCGGCAAATTCCAACCGTCGTTCGGAACCGATGTCGCCGAGTACCACCTCGCCGTAATGGATGCCAATGGATAAAGTGATTGGCGCGTCGCCAGCCTCAACCCGCTCCTGGTTCCAAGCCGTGATAGTGGCCAGCATTTCCTTGGCGCAAAGGAGGGCGTTGTCGGCATCTTCCGGGCCCGGTTCTGGCGTGCCGAAAGTTGCCATAATGCCATCACCCAAAAATTTATCGAGCGTGCCTTGATGATTAAACACGGCTTGTTCCAGCCGGTGGTGGAACTCGCGTAATGTGGCGACAATTGCTTGGGGCTCATGGCTTTCAGCATAGCCGGTGAAGCCGACGATATCGGCAAACATCACGGCTACATTTTGAGAGCGAACCGGCCCCAAGGGCTGGTCCCGGGTCGCCATTTGATCGACGATATTGGGCGGAAAGTGGCGCGCCAGGTTGGCCCGTTCGCGGGCGACATTTGCTTGTTTGAAAAGCAGCGTATTGGTGCGGCGGCTATTGGCCGCCAAAATGAAAGCGACGATCACGAAGACCAACACTTCCTGCAACCGGCCGCCAACACTGATACGGTTAGGATCTAGATATTCAATCAGCACTTCGTGACCGGCCAAGGCATCAGCAATTTGCGTAGATAGTTCCGGTATCTTTTTGCCAAACAAAACGGCCAAAACCATCGAGCCCATCCACAGGCCAGCAACCCAATTGCCGAAAGCAACCAATGTGCGCCAAGAGTAGGCCATGGTAGCCGTGGCTAAGAACACATAGAAATAATAGAAATTGTTGAAGTGATATTGCATGGCTGTGGGCCATGGCTCATAGCTGAAAGGGTTGGGCACCACAAAAATGAAGGTCAAAAGAGCCAGGTCGGCAAAGATTAAATAGAGCTCTTGTCTGGATTGCCCGATCCGTCCGACCTGTAATTGTGCCCAACCAATGATCGCAAATCCAACCAGTGCGACTTCGTAGTAAACCATCTCCCAAGCGAAATTGAGCAGGGGCAAAAACAGAGCGATGACGGCCAAAGCGAACCAGCGCGCCTGTACTGCCAATTGCAGCCCGTCTTTTTTATGCGTGGTCAGAACTTCGCGGAGATATTTATTGGCGCTTGCCGCGTCTTCTTCCCTAAGGCGGGTTTGTCGAAATTGCGGGGAGAAAGGAAAGCGCCGTTCCGATTTATCTTCTGCCATAGCCCCTCTTTTCGCATTGCGTGGCACAATGCGTGTCAGATGTATCTGGCAACCCCAATCATAGTCGAATATGGGGTCGGCATTCAGATTTTGAATAGGGATTTCAAAAAAAGGGCCGCTCCCATGGAACGGCCCTCCGCGAGATTGGACTTTCTCCAACCTTGTTCAGAAATTTGAACGCGACAATCCTAAATCTGCGTCGGAGGCTGCTCCGACATCAAAGCAAAATCACCTAAGCTGTCAAAAATCCCAATGGTCTCACTAGACATTGGATCACCTCCTTTCGTTGATTAAACACTGCCGGGGATATTGGCACGAATGGGTTAAGATGCAATCGTTTTTTTGTCAATGAACTCAAAAACTTAAGAGGGGTTATGCAAAAAGGGCACATTTTTTGGCCCGTGACCATGACTTGATTTCCAGTTCTCTCTTGGTCGCGATGGCCCGTGTCGCGCAGTCTTCGCGGTAGACCAACTTTAGTGGGCCGCGCCCGCGCAGGTATTTTGCGCCCTGGCCCGCCTCATGCGTCGCGATGCGATTTTCGACATCTGTGGTGATACCGGTGTAGAGCGAATTGTCGGCACATTGGAGGATATAGACGGTCCAGCCCTGGTCAGCGCTCATCGTTACCATTGTGGAATTACCGTTTTTGCCGAATGAATACATAAAGCGCACCCGACCCGCCATGGCGCGGATGGGCTTCCTGCACCGAATGGACCATCGATCGCATGGTCGGCGTTTCAAGCCATAGTGGCACTTTGGTTTTGAGGACGCCCCGGTCTCGAAATTCGAAATCATTTTCTGTCCGGTGGCGACGCTGCTTAGGAGCGCTGTAGGGCGAGGCGCCTTTGCCGGTGATCACTAAGACCATTTTTTTACCCTGGTCGTAGCAGCGTGCAATAAATAGATCGAGGGCGCCGTGGGCATCGGATCGTCTAAACCCGTGGAGATCGAGCTGGGCTTCCGGCTTGAGTTGGCCCCGCTTTACTTTTTGGCCGGTTTTGCGGTCAATCGCTGACAGTGGATTAGCGTTTTGAGAGATTGGTTTTTGGGGAAGTGTTTTTGGTAGATCTGGCCTGGGCGGAAGAGAGATCCCCATTCTTAAGGCGTTTTTACTCAAGTTCTTTGGCCTTTTGGCAGAACTCGAAGCTGATGGCTGGACTTCCAAGCTCCAATCTTTGGAAGACATCTTTTGGGTTCCGCGCATGGTTTTGCGCCACAGCTCAAGCTCTTCAGGCGTTGGATCGCGGTCTCGGCCCATGGCGCTAAAGCCCCTGCGTCGCGAGCAAATATTCGGCGACCTCGTGCGGGAAAAGCGCAACCATGGTGCCGTCGTTTTTCATCGGCCCCGCCACTTCGCCAGCCAGTTTGCCAGAGCCCCAAAAAACATCGCCGCCGACCGGTCCGCCGCTATCGCCGCCGATGTCCAGGGCACTATAAAAGCGGCGCCGCGGTTTATTGACACCACTTTCACCGAAAGGGATCGTCGTATCGACCCAAATGGGCAGGCCGAGGGGATGAAATGTGGCATCAACAGCCAGGCTACGGCCCGGGGTGAGGTTGACGTTTTGAGCCCCAAATGGGCCGAGGTCAGGGTCAATATTATTCAGCTCACGGAAGAATATATAAGAGGCATTTTGCTTGAATAAGTCACGCGCCTCGGCTTCGTGAGCTTCAGCCCATTTGCGGATGGCTTGCATCGACATTTCGGCGCGATCAATTTCGCCGCGCTGGATCAATATCCCCCCAATGGCGGTATAGGGATGGCCATTCTGACCGGCATAGCCAACCCGAATGACCTCACCGCTATCGAGCAAGACGCGACCAGATCCTTGGATGTGCAAGAAAAAAGCGTCGACCCAATTGTCGATGTAAGCAATCACCGGCAGGTTTGTGTCGATCGCACCGCTTTCGATCTCTGCTCGGCCTTCATAGGGCTGAAGCCGGCCATCGATGACACGCCCAGAAACTCGCAATCCCTTCAATGTGTCCCGGAATTGACCGAGATTTACCTGGACCAGATCCGCCGGAAGGTGATGAAGGGGTGTCGCATAACGCTCTGAGCGAATACGGCTGCCTTTCATTTCGGGTTCGTAATAACCGCTAAAAAGCCCCGTTTCTTTGCCCTCCCCATAGATGGCAAGGGGGGTGAACCAGGTTTCAAAAAAGGCCCGCGCTGAGTTTTCGTTGTCAGGTAGCAAGGAGTGGGCAGCGGCGCAGGGATCAGCCCAGGCCTTTGTTAGCAAGTCTTGATCATCCTCACCTTGCCTGGTGTTGTGGGCCTTGCTCATCACCTGACAGGATCTGAGGAATGCTGGAATGGCGTCGAGAAGGTTATCGTGCGCCCAGCCTTCCATCTGATCAAAAGAGGTCCGCACATAGGCAATCGGTGGGGCGGTCTTGGGTTGCTCAACAATCTCACTCTCGGATGGCGGTGGAACCAGCGAGAAAAGCCCCCAGAGGAGGAAGCCAATCAGAAAAAAGCCCCCGAAAAGGAGGGCAAAATTTCGAAAAAGTTGCGGCACGGCTTATCCTCAAACGTTCATTGCCACCCCAGGCGCATCGGGGGCTTTGTTCATCCGGAGGCTGTGGCGGTGAGTTCCCAATTGGGATCAGAGCTTTTTACGTCGTGGGCGAAGGTCCAAATGTCAGTAACTTTGAAAATCTGATTTGGATCGCCTTCGATAATGGCGCCGTCTTTGTTTTTGGTTGTCGAAATGAGCTCTGAGACGAAACGGATGGTGATTTCAGCAATGCGGCCGGTCAGGGCGGCGCCGGTCATTTTCGCGTTATCAATGCCAATGAACGTGGTCTCGACCGTTTCACCGCGCTTTTTGCGGCCATCGATGACGGATTCAAAGTTTTTATAAACTTCGCTAGAAAGGAGTGGCTTTAGATCTTTTTTGTCGCCGCCGGCAAAAGCGACAACAATCATTTCATAGGCGGCTTTGGCGCCGGTCAAAAACGACTGTGGTTCGAAACTCTTGTCAGCCAGTTGAATTTCGGTCAAGGCTTGAGACAGATTGGAGCCAGGCTCGGCAAAATTGTCGATATCAGATTCATCTGATCCAATGGCATTGATCGGCTCGACCTGAGTTGTCGGTCTCTGATGTGCAGGTTGATTGAGTGCGTCGCGAGAGGATATAGGGCTTGAACCCTGGCCTTCATTACCGGTTTTGCGACCCAATACATTGCGTAACATCAAGATGACGAGCGCAGCGCCGGTTCCAAGAATTATTAGTTCCATCACAATATCTAATCCAATCAACGTTGACCCCAACTATCGGGTCAAATGCGACACCCCAATATGCATTTTAAGCCTTATCAGGCCTATTTCATGGCTTTCTAGTCTATAAGATAGGACACATGGTCGTAAACGACTAGAGCAATACCTACCTATTTATCAGAAAGCCTTTTACATTACTTAAATTCTCACGCCAGGAAGTATAATCGTGGGCCTTATTCTTTTCGTCATTTTTATCCTTATTCCACTTATTGAAATCGGTCTTTTCGTGGCAATCGGCGGTTTGATCGGTGTTGTGCCAACGATGGCCAGTGTTGTCTTGACTGCATTGTTGGGCAGCGCGCTGCTTCGCCAACAAGGACTTTCAACTTGGCGTGATGCACAAACTCAAATGCAAGCCGGGCATATTCCACTCGATTCCGTTATTCACGGTGTTGGATTGCTCATTGCCGGCATTCTTTTGCTAACGCCCGGGTTTTTTACCGACGCTATTGGTTTCTTATTGTTTGTCCCCCCCTTTCGTCTGGCATTGGGGCGCGCCCTCATTCGCGCCCTCCAGCGCTCGGGCCAATTCCATATCAATATGAACTTGCAAGAAACCTATCAAGAACACACCAGGCGAGATGGCCGGACCATTGACGGGGAGGCAGAAGAAGTCGACCCACACGACCGATGATGCTTTACCATGATTGATTGTGTCGCTTGTAACTCCTGCGCATCCATGGTAGTGCGCGCGGCCATACCGACTAACATGTAATAATTGAGGGACCCTCATGACTGATACAGACACTGCGGCACAAGCAAACGGCGCTGGCGGACAAGTAGATCCAGCCGATCTGCCGCAATTTCGCATCGTGGCTCAATATATTAAGGACCTCTCGTTCGAAAACCCGAACTCACCCGATAGTTTTAGGGCCAATGAAGAAGCCCCGAAAACTGACGTAGGCATTGATGTTCAGGCCAAAAAGCGGGAAGAACCGGATCATTATGAAGCCGACATCAAGCTTGTCGTAACGTCTAAGCGCGGCGATGATGTGGTGTTTTTAATTGAGCTCATCTATGGCGGTGTCTTTGTCATCAAGAACATCGCGCCGGAAAATCTTCAGCCGATGCTTTTGATTGAGTGCCCACGGATGCTATTTCCGTTTGCCCGCCGGATCATTGCCGACGTCGCCCGCGATGGCGGTTTCCCACCTTTGATGATCGACCCGATTGATTTTGGGGCTCTTTACCGGGCGCAATTAGAAGCCGCTCAACAACAAGCTTCTAACCAAGCCGCTGGCGGCGTTGTGCCTGAGGTTGCGAGTTAATCGACATTGAATTTGCCTGATTTAAAGCAGTCCTTCGGGACTGCTTTTTTATGTCTGGCGCCACAGCGCATTTTCACCAAGCTCTTCTTCTATAAAGGCTTTGTGGGCTTGTGCTTCGTCACTTGATAGCTGTGACGGTAGGGGGGTTGGGCGCTGGCGTCGTGTAATCGGATTGGCCAATCGTTCTTCGTCTGCCACGATTTTTTCGACCGCATCAAGATGCAGCCCCGGCTGACGGCCGCCGATCAATTCAAGATAGACGCGTGCTAATAAGTCGGCATCTATAAGAGCGCCATGCAGGTCACGATTGGAATTATCGATCTCATAACGTCGACACAGCGCATCCAGAGAATTTGCCGCACCAGGAAATTTTTTGCGCGCCATCAATAGCGTATCAATGGCCCGCTCGGGCAAAAGTTTTGTTTGCTCGGCGCGCCCAAGTTCGGCGTTGAGGAACTTCATGTCGAATTCAGCATTGTGAATGACCAAAGGCGCGTCTTCGATAAAATCTATGAATTTACCGCAGATTTCTGCGAATTTTGGTTTATCTGAGAGAAACTCCTCCGACAGCCCGTGGACGCGAAAAGCCGAGTCCGGCATGTCCCGTTCAGGGTTTACATATTGGTGGTAGGACTTGCCGGTCGGCATGTGGTTAAAGAGTTCGATACAGCCGATTTCGACCAGCCGGTCACCCGTCTCCGGGGCAAAGCCGGTTGTTTCCGTATCAAGAACAATTTCGCGCATAGACGCTTGGCTCCATCAATTCACCTGCAGATCACTGCTTATACCACGACCCCATCCTGTCGCTAGCGGGCTTTGCGTTTTGCCCACATCTCACCGACCAGAGGTTCTAGTTCTGCAACAATTGTTTTAACTTGAGCAAAGGCATCGTCCAGGCCGCCGGAGGTCTCGACAATATAATCGGCGCGTTTGCGCTTTTCCGCATCGGGCATTTGTTGGGCTAAAATCGCTTCAAATTTTTCAAGCGACATGCCCGGGCGTTCAAGCACGCGGGCTTTTTGTACATGGCTTGGCGCGCTCGCGACCACGGTTTTATCAACCCGACCTTGGCCACCCGATTCAAACAAGAGAGGGATATCTAATATCACCTGACCTGCTTTTTCCTGTTCGGATTGCAGTAAAAATTCATGCTGCAGCTGTCCTGCCAGCGGGTGGACGAGGCGTTCAAGGCGCCTCAGGGCTTCTCTATTGCCCACAACCTTATGGCTCAA
>JAJFIN010000270.1 GCA_021774955.1 Alphaproteobacteria bacterium
TATATCACCAACTCGCCCTTCGCCGATTTCATGGTCGTGGTTGCGGCAACCCAAGCTGGCGCTGGGTTGCGGGGCCTGTCACTGTTTATTGTCGACGCCGACACAGAAGGTGTAACGGTCAACACCCCCCTGAAGAAACTCGGCATGGGCGCATCGGAGATGGCAGAGATCGTTTTTGACGAAGCCCGCCTGCCGGAGACCGCTCTCCTCGGGCCAGAGGAAGGGGGCTTCTTCCAAGCCTTGCGCGTTTTAACGTTGGGGCGTATTGCCAGTGCCGGACTGGCCGTTGGGTTGGGAAATGCAGCGCTCGAAACAGCGCAAAGCTATGTTAGTGAGCGCATTCAATTTGGTAAGCCGTTGGCCAAACAACAATTCATTCGTTTCACACTTGCCGAAATGGCAACCCGTCTTGAAGTAGCCTGGCAAATCACTTTGCACACAGCCCGGCTTGTCGATGCCGGACACTCGCACGACAAAGAAGCCTCCATGGCCAAGCTCTTTGCCAGTGAAGCCTGCACATGGACCTGCGAACGCGCCCTTCACTTGTGCGGCGCGCAAGGGTATATGCGTGAGAGCGCTGCGCAACGCTTCTACCGCGATTGCAAAGTTCTGGAGCTCGGTGAAGGAACCAGCGAAATCCAACGTGAAACAATAGCCAGACATTTGGGGGTCTAAATATGGGTGTATCCGAGCGGCGTGCACGAGAAAAAGAAGCTAGAAAATCTTCGGTCCTGGATGCCGCACGCACCCTTCTATTGGAGCGTGGTTTTAACGGCACAACGACAAAACAGATTGCCCAGCGGTGTGAATTATCCGAAGCAACTTTGTTCTTCTACTTCAAAAACAAGGACGAGATTATTACCTCGCTTCTTTTTGAAAGCATTAAATTTTGGGCCGAGAACCTAGAGAAAATTCGCAAAGCCAATCTATCCCCCGATAGAAAGCTGGCGCGCCTTTGGCAATTGTACAAGAAAGTCGATCAAGAACACCCCGAGTTCTATGTTGTCTATGCCTATCTTGCACGCCCAAATGCCATGACCGATATTTCTGCGGAGCTAAAACAAGAAATTGTCGAGCGATCCGGTGGAAACTTTCAACAATTAGCCGGAGTGCTGGAAGACATAACAGGTCGAGACGATGGCCGTCTAATGGCCGACATGATGTGGTCGACATTCCTGGGACTGATGGTTTTACGAGATTCTCGCGTTAACCTGAATGCAAAAGTTCATCCAACCGACCGCGATCTCACCACAATATTCGAAGTTTTAAAGAAAAGCCTTCTGGGCTGAAGGTGGAAGGAAAATCCCAATGAGTGAGATGCTTGCCGCAAGACTGTATGAACCCGGAAAACCCTTGCGGGTGGAAAGTGTAGCAGTCCCGACGCCCGACGAAGGTGAGGTCTTAATCAAAGTCGCGGCCTGCGGTCTTTGCGGGACGGATATCCATCTCGCTGTCGATGGTGACATCCCTGTTGAGCACACGCCGATCACGCTGGGTCACGAATCTGCGGGAACCATTGTTGAACTGGGGCAGAATGTAAAAGGGTTCGCCGTTGGAGATCGTGTAGCCCTTTTCCCGTCTGCCAATTGCGGTGAATGCCGCTTTTGTCAAGAAGGCAGAGAATCCCTTTGTGACCGATCTAAAGTTTACGGTATGGCCCGCAATGGAGGATTGGCCGGATTTATTACCGCACCCGCCCATTCACTCATTGCCATTCCAGACTCTATCCCCTTCGACATCGCTGCGATTGTTACAGACGGCGTGTCCACACCTTTTCATGCCTTGCGCGGACGCGGAAAACTGCAAGCGGGCGAAAGCGTCGCGGTCGTTGGATGCGGTGGCCTGGGAACCCACGCCATCATGATTGCCAAAATGATGGGTGCCGGCCCTATCGTCGCTGTTGATGTTCAAACAGAAGCGCTTGAGCGCGCCCTCTCTCTGGGTGCCGATATCGCGATTAATCCTACCCAAGACGATGTTAGCAAAACCATTCGCAAGGAATTGGGCATTCGCGGTGTCGATCTGTCACTGGAATTTGTCGGATCAGCAAAAACTGTTGATGTCGCATTGCGGGCTCTAAACAAGACCGGGCGTGCGGTTCTGGTTGGCGTCGGGATGGACACACCCACGCTTCCACCACTGATCCGCTTTGTCGGCATGGAACAATCCGTACTTGGCTCGTTCGGCATGAACAAAGCCGACATTGAGGATCTGTTTTCCTATGTCGATAAAGGCGAGCTTGATCTCAGCAAGTCAGTTTCTGCGAAGTTTCCGTTAGCAGAAATCAACGAAGCCCTACACACACTTGCGAGCAAAGATGTCGGCGTCGTGCGTGTGGTTGTCGAACCCAGTTAAGAACAAAACCGATGAGGAGATAAAAATGACTGATAATGTAGCGATCATTAAGGAGTTTATCGAAGCCTGGTCCCGGCTCGACGCAGACGAGTTGACTTCTTATTTCACCGAAGACGGTACCTACTACAACATGCCCGCAGCTCCGGTTTCAGGACATGAAGCTCTGAAAGCTTTCATCGGCGGTTTCATCAAAGACTGGACCCAAACCGATTGGGATGTGTTGAACCTGATGGGCGAAGGCAATGTCGTTATTGCTGAACGCCTCGACCGCACCAAAGTCGGCGACATTGCCGTTGACCTTCCCTGCTGCGGTGTTTTCGAAATGGAAAACGGCAAGATTAAGATGTGGCGCGACTATTTCGACATGGCGACCTACATGAAGCCGTTTTCAGGGTGAGGGCTTACCTAAGTCAGAGAATTAATCACAAATCTTGTATTTCCTGGAGCGGGCGATGAGATTCGAACTCAC
>JAJFIN010000028.1 GCA_021774955.1 Alphaproteobacteria bacterium
GCTTTCGGGGGCGAAATAGATCAGCTGATGCAGATCCGTACCATCATTCTCAATCATGAGGTCGACATGCGCCGGTGCCATCTCACCACCGCACTCTTCATCAAAAGGTAGATATAGATCTTCAGCCTGATCGACAGCTGCCCTGGCTGATTGCTCAACGAACCCGGTAAGAACCAATGCACCCAATAACGCGCCCCGGACCATGACATTTTTGATCGTTCGTCTTTGCAGCTGCATCTTCGTTCCTCACAGAATTGATTGTTCCATGAGGCCAAATCTGGCCATCAAAATCGGCAGAACTTCGGCGAAAGCAGACCTTGCAGGGGTTCTTTTAAGGCCATTTTGAGGCGGCGTGTCTCAGACAGGGAAACCGAAACTCAAGGTTCCGGCGACAAACGCACCAATTGTTTACCTATATTTGCGCCAGCAAAAATGCGATCCAGCGCCGTCAGCGTGTTTTCGATACCATCGACAATGTCGACGTCGTACTTGATTTTTCCTTCCATGACCCAGGTGCCGAGTTCGGTCATCGCTTCCATCCACCGGTTGAGATAATCGCTAACGATGAGGCCTTCAATACGGGCGCGCTTCATTAAAACTTGATCGAAATTATCGGGGCCGCGTACCGCGCCATCAGATTCATTGTAGGTTGAAATCATTCCACACAATACGATCCGTGCGTTCAGATTTATCTGTTCCATTATCGCATCAAAGATCGGACCGCCGACATTTTCAAAATCGACATCGATACCATCCGGACACAGAACACGTAGACGTTCGGCGACATTCTCAGTTTTGTAATTAATCGCACCATCAAAGCCAAAATCATCGACGACATGAGCGCACTTCTCATCAGACCCAGAGATCCCAATAACGCGGCATCCTTTGATTTTGGCGATTTGGCCGACAATTGAACCGACGGCACCTGCTGCGGCCGACACAACGACAGTTTCTCCGGCTTTTGGTTGACCGATATCAAGCAGACCAAAATAAGCGGTGACACCCGTTGCCCCCAAAGCGCTCATAAAAGCGGGCAGTGGAATACCGGTATCGCCAGGCAGTTTGTTGACCATATCGCCTGAGGCAACGTGGTGTGTCTGCCACCCGCCCAAACCATTGACAAGATCGCCCGGTTCAAACCCGGCATGACGGGAACTTTCAACCACGCCCAAAGTACCACCACGCATCACATCACCTATTTCGACCGGCGGCATATATTGCTCTCGGTCACTCATCCAGATCCGGTTAGTCGGATCGACTGACAGATAAATGTTTCGCTTCAGTATTTGCCCATCTTCGAGTTCTGGAATGGGTTCTTCAACTAATGAAAGGTCGGTAGGCTGAATGGTTCCAACGGGGCGTTTTTCCAAACGCCATGCTCGGTTCATATTGTTCATTCTAGTTTCCTCATCTCGGTTTGTTGTTGTTGGGCAGTATAATCAATTAGGCATGTGATGGTTTTCGTTCTTCAAAAATTGGACGGCCTTTGGCCATACCGGTGCGCGCCACCGAAAGGCAGGCATAAGGGCAGCTAATATATCGACATGACCGAGGTTAGAAAATAGGCTGGTTTCAACTTGTGTCCCATGAGACTGCAAGGCGGTGGCCATGTTCTTAGTGTTTTCAACATAGACCGTTCGATCACGCTCGCCGTGCATCAGGAGAACATCCGGTAAAGGTCCGGCATTTTGAACAAGCTTAATCGGTCGGGCATCGTTGGCATCATTAGCGCCGGCAAAAATCGGTGCGACACCTTCATATTGCATAAGGTTCATGCTGTAGGGCCCGGCAAGACCGACAAATCTACGCGGTCGGGGTAGGTGTCGGTAAGTCGGATCAAGAAGCAGCAAGGCACCAATATGAGCCCCGGCGGAATGACCCATCAAAGAAAACCTATCCACGTCCAAGCCCAACATATCGGCATTTTCCTGTAGCCAGGAGATCGCCGCTGCTGCGTCTTCATTGAAGGCCGGATAGCGCACTTCGGGAAATAAGCGATAATCTGGGATAGCGACGCCAAAGCCCTCACGCGCCAGCGCTCGGCCGAGCACTCGATATATCCGGCGATCCCCGCGTTTCCACGATCCGCCATATAGAAAGACCAGCAGCGGCAATTTCTTTCCGCCATGGTCAGGCATATAAAGGTCAAGTGTTTGGCGCGGATGTGCGCCGTAATCATACGCTGTCCGCTTCGTTCCTTTTGCACTAGACGTTTGGGTAGGCTTCACCGGTTCAATTTCCTGTTAGGAAGGCGAAATGTTAAGTGTTTTTGGCTCAAACACGGTATAGAGGGCAAAATTCATAAAATCCCGATAGGCACATTAGCTTAAGGCGCAACAGTCCCGGTAGTCTCGTTTTATATGTCTCAAAATTTTGTATCACTGATCAACTTTGCTCGACTTCAAGCCTTCGTTTTCTTGGCCGTGCTTGTCGTTTCGACACATAGCGCATCAGCGCTTGATTTCTCGGGCTCTGGACCCAAAGGCCTGATCGTCAAAACCCAATTGGTATCAGAGGTCCGCGCGGTCACGCCGGGCAGCACGATTTGGGTGGCGATGTCTCAAGACATCCGCCCGCATTGGCACACCTATTGGCGCAATCCCGGTGATTCTGGCGCGCCGACGCGACTGAACTGGACATTGCCCGAGGGCGTGACGGTGAGCGATATCTTCTGGCCCTATCCAGAACGGTTGGCCGTGCCTCCGCTGATGAATTTTGGCTACAGCGATCAGGTATTGCTACCTGTCCGCGTGACTATTCCTGCCAGCGCGCAACCCGGCGATGTGATCCGTCTAAAGGTCGATGCGGAATGGTTGGTATGCGAAGAGATTTGTATTCCTGAATTTGGTGCGCTTGAACTTGATCTTGCCGTTGCGGAAGAGCCAGAACCAGATTTTGTCTGGGGCCCTCTAATCGAAGATACGATCAACGCCCTGCCAACGGCTTTACC
>JAJFIN010000271.1 GCA_021774955.1 Alphaproteobacteria bacterium
GGGTCTCGGCCAGGCGCGGTTTTAGGATCCGGTGCAAGCGAAGCGTCACGTCCGCATCTTCCGCGGCGTAGCGTGTGGCCTCAGGGATGGCGATCTGGTCAAAGGTCAGTTGCTTCTTACCGGTACCCGCGACCTCTTTAAAGGCAATCGGTTTGTGGCCGATATGAAGCGCGGAAAGCTCGTCCATGCCATGGCCATGGAGGCCTGCGTCCTGCGCGTAAGACAGCAACATCGTGTCATCGATCGAGGTTAGCTCAATGCCATAGCGGCGCAGGATCAGAATGTCATATTTGAGGTTCTGCCCGATCTTCAGCACCGACCGGTCTTCTAAGAGCGGCTTTAAAACGTCAAGCGCTTCACGCAACGGCAATTGCTTTTGATCCGCCTCCTGATTAAAATCAAGGCCGTCGCCACCGCCATGACCGAGCGGGATGTAGCAGGCCTTGCCCGGTACCACCGACAGACAGACACCCACCAGATCCACCGCCATGGCGTCGAGCCCCGTGGTCTCGGTATCAACAGCCAGCGCGCCCGCCCGTTTGGCCTCAGCCACCCATTCTTTAAGGCGGGCAATCTCCGTCACAGTTTCGTAAACATCTGGATCAATGGCGGCTTCGAGCAGCTTGCGGTCCATGACCGTGCCGGGCTGGCCGCCGCGCTTCTTAGCTTGCTCGCCTTTAGCCGCTTTAGCTGGTTTAGCAGCCCCTTGATCACTTGCTTCACCTGAACCATCAGGCAGAAATTCCGCTGTGGGCTCGAAGGCGTCGGCATCGACATCAAGCGCTGCCGCCACCCGGCGCGTGATCTGAGTGAACTCCATGGCTTTCAGAAAGCCGAGCAAATTGGCCGCCTCCGGTTCAATCACGCCGAATTCTTCGAGCGGCACATCGACCGGTACATCTTGTTTGAGCGTCACCAAGTCGCGGCTGACGCGTGCTTGATCGGCAAATTTAATCAGGTTTTCGCGGCGCTTGTTTTGTTTGATCTCACCCGCGCGCTCGAGCAACACATCAAGATCGCCATATTCATTGATCAGCAGCGCGGCCGTCTTGATGCCGATCCCCGGGACGCCGGGCACATTGTCCGACGAATCACCAGCCAGGCTCTGGACATCAATGACCTTGTCCGGCCCAACGCCAAATTTCTCGACCACCTCATCAGGACCGATGCGTCGGTTCTTCATGGTGTCGAGCATGTCCACGCCATTGCCGACCATCTGCATCAGATCTTTGTCGGACGATACGATGGTCACGCGCGCGCCTTTGGCCGCCGCCTGCTCAGCATAAGTCGCGATCAGATCATCGGCTTCAAAACCCTTCATGACAATCGACGGAACATTGAACGCCTTCACCGCTTCGCGAATGAGTGGGAATTGCGGCACCAGATCCTCCGGCGCGTCCGGGCGATGGGCTTTATATTCCGGGTAGATCTTATTTCGAAAGGAGCCGCCCGACGGGTCAAAGATCACGGCAAAATGGGTCGGTTTATCGCCTTGCTTGGTGTCTTCCAAAAGCTTGTAAAGCATATTGCAAAAGCCACTGACCGCGCCCAAAGGCAGGCCGTCGCTCTTGCGTGTGAGCGGCGGCAACGCATGATAAGCCCGGAAGATATAGCCCGACCCGTCGATCAAATAGAGATGGTCGCCTTTGCCGGGAATGTTTCCAGCCGCCTTGGCCATGTGAGGGTCCTCCGGTGTTTGACTATCCTGGTTCGAGACGGACCCTTGGTCCTCCTCACCATGACGGTTCAGTTAAAGTAGGCGTCATCCTGAGGAACGCGCATTAGCGCGTGTCTCGAAGGATGGGCAGTTTTCCTCTATCCCGTCACCACATCCGGCACCGCCGTGCCCTCCAGGTAAAACAAACGCCCGCAATAAGGGCACGACACGTGGGTCTCTTCGCCCATCTCCAAATAGACTTTGGGATGACCGAGGGCCCCGCCGCCGCCGTCGCAATCGGGGTGTTTGGTTGCGGTTTCAACGCTTTCTGGCGGATTAAGAGCCATGGAGATCTCCTGCGAGGTGGGCTTAAGGATTGCCGTCACACATGATTGTGAGAGGTGACCATCACAGTCGGGGCTGCGTTGACGGCGCGCGCGCCGGGATGATACGAAATAGCCCGTGCAGTGCAACGAGTTTCGGGCGGTGCCGGGAGATTTTGCACATTCTATGACCGCGCCAGAAACCACAATTGCGCCCCAACACCTTTTAGAACTGAGGCCTACATGATCCATGCTCCAAGCGCCGTACCAGCCATCGAAGCGACGGGCTTGCGCAAAATCTATGGCAAGTCGGGGCGCACTGAGGCCAAACTGGCGCTGAAGGGCATTGACCTCACGGTGCCGCAAGGTTCGATCTTTGGGCTCTTGGGTCCAAATGGGGCAGGCAAATCAACCTTCATCAATATCCTGGCTGGTCTCGTACGCAAGACCGAAGGCAAGGTCTCCGTCTGGGGGTTTGATATTGACGAGAACCCGCGCCATGCCCGCGCCTCGATTGGCATCGTACCGCAAGAGCTTAACATCGATCCGTTCTTTACCCCGCGCGAAACTTTGGAGGTGCAAGCCGGTCTCTTTGGTGTGCCGCCGGAAGAGCGCCGCACTATGGAGATTTTGCGCGCCGTCGGGCTTGACGATAAAGCTGATGCCTATGCCCGATCCCTGTCCGGGGGTATGAAGCGCCGTCTCTTGGTCGGCAAGGCCATGGTCCACAATCCACCCGTTTTGGTGCTTGATGAACCAACCGCTGGTGTTGATATCGAACTCCGCCGTCAGCTTTGGGATTATGTCCGCACGCTTCATGAGCAAGGCACGACCATCGTCTTGACCACGCATTATTTAGAAGAAGCTGAAGAGCTCTGCGATACCATTGCCATTGTCGATCAGGGTGAGGTTGTCGCTTGCAAGAAAACGCCGGAACTACTCGCTCAGCTTGATGAAAAGACACTGCTGATTACCCCGGTTGATACGCTTAGCGCCTTAGCGCCTGGGCTTATCGCTCTCAATGCAGAATTGCGCGACGATGGTCGTCTCGCAATTCAATATAACCCCAGTAAAGTAACCCTCGATGACCTGCTCGATCAGGTGCGTGGCGCCAATATTCGCATTCAGGATATTTCGACCGATGAGACCGATCTGGAAGATATCTTCCTGCAGCTCACCTATCAAGCCGGACCATCTTCTCAAATCGAAAAGGTGCAGCTGGATGAAGACGAAGCCCGGGCATTAGTGGAAGAACACGCAGCTGAATAAGAAGTAGAGACTACAGGCTAGTCGTCCTTATACGGAACGATCCCCAGCAATTCCACATCGAATACCAAAGTTGCGTAAGGTGGGATATCAGCGCCCGCCCCATCAGGCCCGTAAGCCAAATCGTGCGGTAAGGTGAATTCAAATTTGTCACCAATACTCATCAACTGCACCCCTTCGGTCCAGCCGGGGATCACTTGATAAAGCGGAAATTCAATTGGGTCGCCGCCACTGGACGAATCGAATTCCTGGCCATCGATGAACCGACCGAGATAGTGGACGCGAACAGTGTCGATGGCTTTGGGTTTAGCGCCACCGCCTCCTTGTTTTAAAATGCGATATTGCAAACCGGTTTTGGTTGTGATCACGCCATCCTTGGTGGCATTGGCGGCCAAAAAAGCTTCTTGGGTTTCGATAAAACTGTCCAAATCACCAATCTCCACCGGGACTGCTTCGTTAAGCGGGGCATCGCCAGCAAAGTCGCCACCGTCATAGGTCTCGCCCTCATAGGCGTCTGTGCCGAGATCAGTCGTTTCTTCAAGGGCTGCGACGCTATCATTGTCCATCGCGTCTGGGTTAGCGGCAAGCGTTGGGGGATCGGCGGCCTCATCCCGGCCCATACCGATATAGGCCGCAAGCCCGATACCCACTGCAATTGCTGCTGCGATCCCGAGGGTCAATCCCCTGTTCGACGTCTCGGCCATGAGAGGCTCCCATAATTGCCAAATTGCGCAAAAAAGCGAGCGCGTAGCCTAGTCCCTTCAGGGCCATATGTCGACCCAGATGGGCTGGTGATCCTTCGCAGCCTTACTCTGCGGCCAGAGCTTGTGGGGCGCTCTGTGTGCCGCGGATCAACTGGCCGGGCATGGCGCCCGTCGGTTCGCCGTCCTTGAAAATCACTTCGCCGCTGACCAAGGTGTATTTATAGCCTTTGGCTTTTTGGATCATGCGTTTGCCTTGAGCCGGCAGATCAAAAACCATTTCCGGAGCCGCCACTTGTAGATGCTCAAAGTCGATAATGTTGATGTCGGCTTTCATGCCGGGTGCCAATACGCCGCGATCGAGAAGGCCGTAGACTTGCGCTGTGTCCTGGGTCTGCAGGTGCACGGCTTGCTCTAGTGAAATCCGGCTGCCACGCGACCGGTCGCGCACCCAATGGGTGAGCAGGAAGGTCGGGAAACCAGCATCGCAAATCACGCCGCAATGGGCGCCCCCATCCGACAGACTTAATACCGTGTGCGGATGATCAAACATCTCGCGCACATGGTCGAGATTCTGATTGACATAGTTCAACAGCGGGATGTGGACATAGCCCTGACCGTCACGCTCCATCAAAAGATCGTACAGCACTTCGCGTGGGCTCACGCCTTTGGCTTTGGCTTGGCCGGCAATGCTGTCTTCGGGCGCCGGTTCATAGTCAAGCGTGCCGTCCTTGTCGAGTGTGAACATGGCGTCATAGCCGGTGGTCAGAATGGTCAAGATATGGGCCAGATCAGTTTCCGGGAGCACCGGTTCTTCGTCGATCAACCGGACCCGAATGTCATCGCGCTTAAGGGCTTCTTTCTGTTCTTCCCAAGATAAGAGCGCCACTTCACCCCAAATCGGTGACATCATGAACGGATGGAAAGTACTGCGCCAGCCGAGCACCATGCCGGTGCCGCGCAGCGCCATTTGGGCTTTGACATTGGCGCCTTCATCTACGGCTTTTTCTGTGAGCGCCAGAATATCGCGCCACTCTTCGGGCTTGCCGGGGTTTTGTAACAAAGCGAACGTCACAGGCAATCCGGTATCTTTGGATAGCTCGCTCATCCATTCAAATTCATCTTGTGCGGGTGTCAGGTCTGAGGCCATTTCGAAGACACCGGAACCAACCTCTCCAAGCGCTTTCCCAATCCCCAAAAGTTCATCTTTGTTGGCGAACGTGCCGGGCATCGGTGTGCCGTCGGCAGAGCGGTGAAGCAGTGTGCGCGAGGTTGAAAAGCCAACCGCGCCTGCCGTCATGCCGTCTTTGACAATCGCCGCCATCTCAGTAATGTCTTCAGGCGTCGCCGCTTCATTGCGCGCACCACGCTCGCCCATGACATAGGCCCGCACCGC
>JAJFIN010000272.1 GCA_021774955.1 Alphaproteobacteria bacterium
CGATGATAGCAGATTTATCCATTTCCTCACATTCGACAAAGGCCGCAATACCGCCAAAACCATTGTCGCTGATTGGCCAACCAAGGGCGACGACCCGCGCGCCGCCGGTGGCGTCTTTCAAAAGGGCCTCTATTTCACCCAGTTCCACGCGCATGCCATGTACCTTAATCTGGTCGTCAATGCGCCCGAGATAGAGAATTTGGTTTGAGCCAGGGTCCTTGCGGACGAGATCGCCGGTGCGATAATAGACCCCCTCGCCTTTGACATTTGTGACAAAAGCTGCGGCTGTTTTTTCAGGATCTTGCCAATAACCAAGCGCGACCTGCGGCCCGGACATCAGAAGCTCGCCACTTTCTCCCGGTGTAACTTCGCGCAATTCCTCATCGACAATGATGGCTTCCATGCCGGGATAGGGCGCGCCGATGGGCACCAAATTGTTGGCGCATTCCTCGATCGACTTCTCGCCCTGCCAACGGTATGACGTGCACGCAAGGGTGACCTCGGTTGGCCCGTATAGATTTTCAAGGAGTGCATTGGGCGCGGCTTTCGCCCAGCTTTGGGCAACGTCAGCCGGTAGCGCTTCGCCGCAAAACAAGCTGAGTTTTAGTTTCGGGAAAGCGCCTTCTTCAAGCTGCCTTAAACGTTTTAATAGAACGCCTACGGAGGGAACGGAAAACCAAACAGTGATTTCTGACTGCCGAATATAATCCGCCGGGATCAACACCTCCCGCGGATTGGGACAACAGATGCAAGCACCGACACTCCAGGCCATAAAGATATCAAAGACCGATAGGTCAAAAACCATGTCAAACATCTGAGACAGGCGGTCGGTTTCGCCTAACCCGTAGCGCGTCTGCATCACTTCCAAAAAGCGCGCGACATTGGCGTGTGAGACCATCACCCCTTTGGGCTTGCCGGTACTGCCTGAGGTAAACAGGAGATAGGCAATGTCATCTCCGTCGACTTCGGGAGTTGTATAGTCGTCCTCGCTGACCAATTGCCCGCCGGTGATGACATCGTGTGATGGAAACCTTTGGCGCAGTTCCTCCCCGTTATCGTGCTCTGGAAAAACTAATGTTAAGCGTTGGTCGATCCCTTGCAGCAAATCCTCCAGGCCCACTTCGCCCAAAGCATCGATGATCACGACCCGGCAACCGGCTTGTTTGAGCATGTAGCCCGAGCGCTCAGCCGGAAAGGCTGGATTGAGCGGGACATACCCGTGGCCGCGCAGGAGCGCCGCCAAGATACCGGCAAAAGCCGTGATCGACCGTGAGGCCAGCACGGCTGTTAGCGGAGGCTCGCCCTCAAGAGACAATTTGTTCAAGGTATTGCTGAGTGAATTGGCGCGGTGAAACAGTTCGTCATAGGAGACGGGCGCGCCATTGACCTCGATCGCGGCACGATCTGGAAATGCCTCGAGCGAGCGCATGAAGCCTGCACCGAGCCAGCTCGGTCCGTGTCCTTTATGATCGCAATCAGACAATCTGTTACTCCAAATCTATGCCAAATAATTTTACAAACACTTTGATAGACGTCGACCCCGTCCCGCCCATTGAAGAAAAAGCATAGCTGCCGCTGACAAAAGCGAAGGTCAGGGGAATTCCTAAATAACTCATTGGCCCCTTATTGCCGAAACGCCATTTTCTTTTTCTCTTTATTCGGTTCCAAGTCGAGAACAGTGAAACACCGGTGGCGTGATAGAGACCCCACATCAACCATGGCGCCGTTGCGCCGTGCCATAGCCCCATGGCGATGAATGTTCCGTAGGCGGCGGCATAAGGACTGCGGGTGTGACCGATCACCGGGAGATAGACATATGATTGGCACCAATTGGCCAAGGTCATGTGCCAGCGCTTCCAGAAATCTGAAATGTTTTTGGCGACGATGGGGAAATTGAAATTCTCCATGATGCGAAAGCCGTAAAGCCTGGACGCGCCAATGGCGATATCTGAATAGGCGCTGAAATCGAGATAGGCATAGAGATAGGTGAGCGCCAAGAAAGCCCAAACTTGATAGGTCTCCATCTGGGCAAGGTTTTCAGTGAGCTCATGGGCGGAGTGTGGAATGCCAAAGCCAAAATTCTGAGGCTGAATGAGTTGCGCGATAACAAATATTTTGATCAAGCCAAAGCATATGCGCCTCAAGCCCTCGACCGTGGAGTCTAGCTGCCATTTTTCCTCGATATTGGCATTGAAAT
The DNA here is from genome assembly GCA_021774955.1 of Alphaproteobacteria bacterium. GTDB lineage: Bacteria > Pseudomonadota > Alphaproteobacteria > M2410 > M2410 > JAJFIN01. The sequence goes on from JAJFIN010000272.1 coordinate 2,198, forward strand.
GGTCGAAGCGTTCAATGGGGCCGGCGGTAAAGATGGGGAATAGAAAAATGTAGCAGAAGAATTTTGACAGCGAGCGGTCGGTGATATTACCGCGCGATACTTCCAAGGCGTAATGGATCAGTTTGAAGGTGAAATAGCTGATGCCGAGCGGTGCCATGAGGGTGTGCGCAGAAATTTGAACTTGGAGTAAAGCTCCTATCGACGGTAGATATTTCTGATAGATCAGGTAGCTCAAAGCCGCGATGATCAGCCCAGGAATGATCAGAGTAGAATATTTCTGGTCGGCGATGGCGCGCGGTGAGACATAAAAGAACAACAAGATCCAGGCGATGACGATGGTGACCGCGAGTGGCTCGAGCGACACCAGATAGCCAAAGGAAACAAGCGCGACAAAACCGA
>JAJFIN010000273.1 GCA_021774955.1 Alphaproteobacteria bacterium
GGTCTTTTGTGCCGGGCAACCTCATGCGGCGCAAATCCGTGATATCGTCAATCAGATGAAAGACAGCTCCAACGTCGATTACTGTGTGCGGGTGGGCTCAGATGATGGCAAGCTCGGGGAACAGTTTCTCAAGACCTTTCAGGACAATGAGAAAACCGTTCCCACAGTTTTGACGACCAGTACCAAGCTCTCAACTGGCGTTGATGCTCGTAATATTCGCAACATTGTTTTGCTGCGCCCTGTTAAATCCATGATCGAATTCAAACAGATTATCGGACGCGGTACGCGGCTGTTCGATGGCAAGGATTACTTCACTATCTATGATTTTGTGAAGGCTTATGAGCATTTTGAAGACCCGGAATGGGACGGCGAACCGCTAGAGCCAGAAGACAGACCGACCAGCGGTGGGGGCGGTGGTCCCCGGGAGCGGGGGGAGCCTTCAGACCCGGACGATCCCGAACCCGTAAGCAAACAGATCGTCATCCAATTAGCAGACGGCAAAGCGCGCAATATTCAGCACATGGCCGTGACGACATTCTATGGCCCGGATGGCACACCCATTTCGGCGGCGCAATTTGTTGAAAAGCTGTTCGGGGAACTACCGGCCCTGTTCAGGGACGAAGACGAGCTGCGCGCGCTCAGGAGCAATCCTGAAACCCGCAAGTCGCTCTTGCACGCCCTGACCGGTCGTGGCTTTGGCAGCGCGGCACTTGCAGAAATCAGCCACATTATCAATGCCGAGAAAAGCGATCTGTTTGACGTCCTGGCCTATATCGCCTTCGCCCTCGCCCCCATCACACGCGGTGAACGTGTCGAAGCCCACAAAGCAGAGATCTTCTCGCCTTATGATGAAAAGCTCCGGGCCTTCCTTGATTTCGTTCTTTCCCAATATATTCTGGAAGGTGTCGGAGAGCTGGATCAAGAGAAATTACCAGGTCTTCTAGAGCTCAAATATAAAGCAGTGAGCGATGCGACTGAAGCGCTTGGCGGAGTCACACGGATCCGTAAAGCATTCATTGGATTTCAGCGACATCTGTATGGGAGTGCTGATGTTTGATCGACGCAAAGCGATCATTCAAAAACCGACGATGGCAGCCTAACAAATTACTGCGATCAACTTGGGCACCCTCACACAATTTCTTTTCGAAACAGGCGCCAATGGGCACCACACGGGCACCAATCTCATTTATCAAAGGTTTTGGAATTTTCCAAAACATTATAACTTATTGATTTCGCTTATATTCCCTGGAGCGGGCGATGAGATTCGAACTCACGACCCTAACCTTGGCAAGGTTATGCTCTACCCCTGAGCTACGCCCGCTTATCCAGAAAATCACGCGAGGCTGGCCGCCCCGCGAGGGCGCCACTTATCGCGCAAAGCCCCTGCGATTGCAAGAGCGCCAAAGCTGAAAATACGCTCCAATATTCACCAATTTCTAGGTTCAACAGCTTCCCTCATCCTTAAGAGTGCCTTCTATGGGTTTTTCCCGCCTGGATCCGCCCGTCATGGCCGCTAAATCCCTAAATTTTTACACAAATCTCCCCGTCTCATTTTCATAATTCTTAAACGAATGCCGCGAAAATCCCCATTGGAATTAGGAATACACATGTTGTGAATGTGTCAGCTGGAGTGGGACAACAGTGCGACGAATTCTGAACAGACTATTCGCAAATCGCGATGGCGCAAGCGCTGTCGTGTTTGCTCTTGCCGCGCCAATTATGGTTGGCTTCATGGGGCTTGGTGCTGAGGCCGGCTATTGGTATTTCAGTTATCAAAATCTGCAATCGGCTGCGGACTTAGGCGCTTACACGGCCGCCATGGAGCTCAGAAGCGGCGCCTCGACGTCAGCGGCATCGAGCCAAGCAACTGTTGAAGCAACCCGCAATGGCTTCGTCTCGAACCAAGGAACCGCCATCCTCAATACTCCACCAACCTCCGGGGCGCTGGCTGGACAAACCGATGCTGCAGAAATGATTTTGACCCGCTCTCTGCCGCGCCTCATGACCGGAATTGTTATACCCGGTAACGTTGAAATGAGCGCCCGTGGTGTTGCCCAATATAGCGCCGGCTCAACAGCCTGTATTCTGGCACTGCATCCAACCGCCTCAGACGCACTGTTAGCAAACGGGAATACCAATGTATCCCTCATCGGTTGCGAATTGATGTCAAATTCATTGTCACCAAACAGTGTTGGTATTTACGGCAATTCATCAATCAGCACGGAATGTGTTTCTTCTGCTGGCGGGGTCTCTGCTGGTTCCGGATTAACGATGACCCAGTGTACCAACCCCGTTGAATACGCGCCGCGCGCTAAAGATCCGTACACTGATCTCACGATGCCAGCCATGCCCACGCAGTGTCAAAGCAGTGGAAGCGGTGGCGGTACGCGAACGATAAGCCCAGGGCGTTATTGTGGTGGTCTATCAATGCAGCAAGATTACAACATGCAGCCGGGCACCTATTTCATGGATGGGGACTTCACCATCAACGCCAACGCGAACGTTAATGGAGCCGGCGTTACCATCATCATGACCAATGGCGGCAGCATGACCTTTAATGGTAACGCGACAATAGACCTGTCCGCACCAACATCCGGCGCGATGTCGGGTGTCTTGTTTTTTGGCGATCGAACCGATACCGGCGTCGATCACACAATCAACGGCAATGCAGCATCGTCTCTCGAGGGAGCTCTATATTTCCCTGAAGCCGATGTCATCGTTAATGGAACCGGAAATTCCGCCAACGGCTGCACACAAGTAATTGCCAGCACAGTGACGTTCAACGGTGATGCGTCTCTATCTGCAAACTGCGCCGCATCTGGGACTCGCGACTTAAGCACGCCCGGCTCACTGGCGCTGGTCGAATAAAGGAAGACGTGCAATGCCAAAATTTTTCAAATTTCTAAAACGTTTCGCGCGCGACAAGCGGGGATCATCGGCTTTGGAATTTGCAGTCCTTTCACCCTTCTTGGCTGCCGGCATGATCTTCGCGGGTGATTACGGTATGCTAACCTATGACAAAATGCGGATCGATTCCGCTACCCGCACCGGCCTGCAATATGTCCTGGCTGGAGGGCGCACAGCAGCGAACGTGCAAACGGTTATTGAAAGTGCCCTCGGCGGTGGAATTACGTTGACCAGTGTGTCGGTTACAGAGCGTTGTGAATGTGCCGGTGCTGTCAATATCAACGTGACTTGTACAGCACCTTGTAACGGTACTGACCCAACCATGATC
>JAJFIN010000274.1 GCA_021774955.1 Alphaproteobacteria bacterium
CTCTATAAACCCGAGAGACATAATGGCGACCCCTATTCCAGGCACAGTGTTTGTCCCGGGCAGGGGAACCATTATTGAAATGCAGAAAATTGCCATGAAGATGCCAAGAATACGCTCCGTGGTGCCACGTGTGAGCCACACAAGGCGGGGCTTGGAAATTGCTTCAAACCATCCGACATATCTTTGGGCACGCTGGGCCAAGTCAGCAAATCCTTCTTTCGAAATGCAGCGTGCGCGTATTTTTTGAGGCAACCACAAACGATGGCGGCCTAAAGTAATCTGAAGCGCTATAAATAGCATGGGCAGTGCGACGACCTGCGGGATGCCCCAGAGGAACGGGATGCACACTGGCAAAGCGAGAATGACTTGGACTACTCCAAAGCCGCGATCAGCCAATTGATCAGTCAAACTGCCAATAGTAATGCCTTCTTCGGTCATATTTTCCGCCAAAGATAAAAGCATTTCGGTGGTTTTTAAGTCCGACTCATTGGGGGATGTCATGATGATATTCTCTTGAAATGGGTATTTTGTGCTGGCAAAGCTGTGCGGTCAGTTGTCTCATTATACAGCATAAAGAGAAAGTAAAGCGAGTTGTAGCGAGATGTGTTGTGTCTCAGTGTATCATTGGAAGAATTTGGGTCTACTACATAAAAGTTCATCTTGACGGCGCGTAGCATTTTCCTATGATGCGCGGCTTCTACCAAAACGACAGGCGGCTATTTTATACGCCTTTGCATGCGGATGTGGCGGAACTGGTAGACGCGCTGGATTCAAAATCCAGTTCTGGTGACAGAGTGAGAGTTCGAGTCTCTCCATCCGCACCAAAAGTTCAACTTCAGCCAATCAGTAATTGTATCCATATCTGTGGGATATGTCTTCGCGATAAGCTTCTAAATCAGCCTCTAATTCGCCGTGGCGATATTCGAGGTCGCGGATTTTTTGATGCAGCCCGCCTTGTTCCTCCGCAAGTGCATGTAGCTCGTCTACAAGTTTACTGCGTTCTCCTGGTGTTCCCGCCGCTTCGACAAGTAGGGCTTCTTTTTCTGCGATTTCTTTATGGATTTCCTCTAACCGGGATTCTGAATGTGATATATCACTAAGCACATCACTTAGAGCGTGTTCTCGAGTATATAATCCGTGCCCATCGTTGTAGGCGGGAAGAAATTCATTTTCTAGCTCAGCGGGGCAAACACCCTTATAACTTCGTCCTGCAGCGCCTGCATTAAATCCGTTTTGTGGAGTGCAGTATGTCACGAGACCTTGAGAGCGGCCTTCGAGGTATGTATCCAGGTTGGGAGTAACGCCGTATTTCGCACATGCTTTTCGATGTTGCCCAAGGCGATCTGGTGTATGTCCGGCAACTCCATCCTGAAAACCAATGGTCCGCCAATCGGCGGTCAGGCATTCATCTTCATTTAACGTTGCGCAACCGCTTAAGGCCACAAGGCCAACCGTGAATATCAAACGACGCATTTCCCTGTCCTCATCAAGTGAAAACGACTGAGCGGAGTATAGGCGTATTGTGTTAAAAAAGACCTCAGGAATGTGCAGCGTCTAAATACATCTGCGCGCGATCCTGGTGGATCTGATTGTCGCATTGAATCTATGGTTTGCATGATATCGAATGTCTATTCGAGTATTTCAATGAGACTGACATGGAAAGACAGATCCTTCCCGGCGAGCGGGTGATTGGCATCAATCGAAATTGTGTTTTCTTGGATGCTTTGGATTGTGACCGAGATTGTTTCTCCGTGTTCGTCTTGCCGTTCCAACACCATTCCAACTTCAGGAACTATTCCTTTGGGTAATTCATTTCTTGAGAACTCAATTATCAGACCGGGTTTATGAGCGCCGAATGCTTGATCAGAAGTGATTTTTACGATTCTACTCTCTCCTACTTCCATGCCCATAACACCCTTTTCAAGGGCTGCTAGTGTCTGGCCTGACCCAAGTGAAATTAGTTCGGTCTTACCATCCTCTGTTGCATAAACTTCGCGGCCATCATCAAGAGACACTGTGTAAGTTATTGCGATTGTGGTTTTGTCACTTACTTTTGACATGTGTCTGACCTGTTGGTTAGTGGTGCGGAGATACGGTGAATGTCACGGTAAATATCCGTATACGTTATAATTATTCTTACAGCTCTAATTCAACCCCTCATGACACTGTTTATCAATCTTAGTTGTACTGCTGACATTAAGATATTGTTCGCCAAAACGAAAGACTGTTGTCGCAAATCAAGAGTTTAATATGGAAAATCATCAAACACAAAACCGCGGTGTTCCGCGCAATGTGCGGTGATGTCTACTGTATCTCGCTATTTTTGATAGTTGCATGTTTGATTGTCACTGCGTTACCTTGTGAAGACAGGTACTACTTCAATTGTTCATATTCGCTCCTGCTGTGGATGAAAGATGGATATTCTGAGAGTAGATGATTTTCAATCGTGGGCGGTGACTGTTGACGAAACGCGGTTCCTGATCGATCCGTGGCTGACAAAACATTATGAATTGCCTGGAGTGCCTTGGCTGGTACATCGTTCTCACACTAAGCTGATGGTTTACGATCTCAATGATATACCTGAAGTTCACGGCGTTTTTCTGACGACACATTTCGCTGACCATCTTGATAAGAAAACCTTACAAGTACTAGATAGAAATATTCCAATCATTGGCACTAAACGCGCATGTCGTATCGCTCAGCGTCTTGGGTTTGAAGATGTGCGTGTCCTTCAAGCGGGCAATGTGCAGGCCGTTGGAAATGCTCGAATTACGGCGATCAAGCCTGGCTTTCCTTATCACCACAATTCGATTGGTCTGTTGATTGAAGAGACAACAACTGGGCAGCGCGCACTGTTTGAATCTCATACTTGTGATGAAAAGGAATTAGCGAAGCTGGGTTCGGTGGATGCCTTGGTGACAACAGTGGAAGGGGTTCGATTGATGGGCGTTCAGCTTGCTATGGATTGTGACCGTGCTTTGAGATCCATTGAGATTTTGCGTCCGAGCTTTGTGCTCCCAACCGGAATAAACCCGGATGAGACCAAGGGGCTATTGATGAAATTTCTGAAGATCGAAAATACGCTGCAGGAATTTGAGGCCGCTCTTGAAGGATCAGACCTGGCCTGTCGGATCGCTTGCACACGATCTTGCGAGAGCGTGTCATTGGCGGTGTAACAGGATCATTGCGCTTTATGCGCGATCATGATTTCTTTATGCGAATTTTCGGTTGCTCGAGTAGGGACACGACAGATGAACAAGATTGGGATGATTTTTGGCGCGCTAGCTGTTGCGGTTCTGGTGACGGCATACAGTCTGAAACAAGTAGATACTTCCTCAACCGATCACAATACTACAGAATCTGACAGGCATATTGCCTGGTTTGATGGAACTATGGAGCAGGCATTCCAAACAGCCAAAGAAACTGATCGACCGGTGTTTTTATATTGGGGCGCAGAATGGTGCCCGCCTTGCAATCAACTAAAAGCGACAATATTCAAATCTGGTGCGTTCATTGAAAAGACAAAACTATTTGTACCAGTCTATTTAGACGGAGATACAGACCGTGCTCAAAAATTTGGCGAAGAGTTTGGTGTGCGAGGTTATCCGACAACAATTATTCTGAACCCTGATGGAGTTGAAGTGACGCGAATTCCGGGAGGAATTAATCTCGAGCGCTACGTAGACGTGTTAGATTTATCGCTTGCTGACATTAAACCTGTTTCTGAACTTGTGGCAAAGATTATCGATGATAACTATCAGCCGTCTGCAGACGACATTCGACTTCTGGCTTATTATTCCTGGGGTCAAGACGTTGGCAAAGCGCTTAGCGATTATGACCCACTCATGGTGTTTCGTAGATTGAGCGAAATTACTGGTCACGAAATGGTGGAAGAACGTGCGCGTTTTGATGCGGAGTATCTTTTTGATCTTTCTCAAGAGGAAGAGGTTACTGGGGAGCAGGCAGTATTTGCCGTTGGACTACTCAAGAAAATACTGAAAGACGGCTCTGCATCTAAAGCAAATATGCCCTTCCTTGCCTATGATCTTGTCGATGTGCTGGAGAAAATCACGGAGGCCGGAGATGAACGAGCGTCGATTATGGCGATGTGGGACGTGCGACTGGCGGCGTTGAGGCAATTAGGTTCTTTATCGTCTGTAGAACAGCTACGTCTAGATTATGGCGAAGTTCTGGTTGCTAAGATGGATGAGCAAACTCCCTCGGATGATCTGAAGAACCGTGTGAGAGAAAATGTCATGAAGGCTCGAATTGCTGCAAAGTCAAAGCCATACGAACGCATCGCCGTGACAAATATCGGGTATGGACTGCTCTCAGAGTCAGGGCAAAATGCCCTAGCGGAGGAAATTCTCAAGGAAGAATTGGCAGACGAAAACAACGCGTATTATTGGATGCTGTCATTGGCGGATCTAACGGAAGAATCCGAACGTGAAGATGAAGCATTGGAATGGCTGCGACAGGCCTACGAGCAGGCTGAGGGTCAAGCAACACGCATTCAGTGGGGTTCATACTATGTTGATGGGCTTGCGCGCATGGACGGTGACAACATTGAACTTGTTGCAAATGTAACAATGCGTGTGTTGAACGAATTGGATGCTCAAGATGAACCGGTCTACGGTAGGAACAAGAGCGTGGTCAAAAGAATAGGCCGAGCTCTCAGGAAGTGGGCAGAGGTAGACAACAGGAAAGTCGTTCTAACTTCGTTGGAAGAGCGTTTTGCGGAGCTTTGTACCTCACACTTTGAAATGACGGAAGAGCGCGCCGCGTGCGCAAGTCTATTTCATGAGACTGATGCTTAGTGCTAAATTTATGTAAACAGATTGTGGGGATCATTAAAACACTTCAATGAATCGGACCGTGCTAACGCGATAAGTGTCAACCCCACATCTTTGGCTATGTCTAAGGCAAGACTTGTTGGAAGAGATATGCTGGCGAGAATCGAAATCTTTGCTATTGCTGCCTTTTGAACTAACTCGTAGCTACAGCGGCTTGTTAATAGTGCAAAACCTGATGCGGTATCGATATTGTTGCGATCCAAATGACCGATGAGTTTGTCAAATGCGTTATGACGGCCGATGTCTTCTCTCAAAGCAATAATGTTACCTTCGAGTGTTGCGAACGCGGCGCCATGTACCGAGGCGGTTTGCTCATTCAACGTTTGTTTGTTTTCCAGGTGTTGGAGAGCTCGAAAAATTGCGCTAGCGCTGATATTCTTGGGTCGAGAAATCATGGGCAAAGGCCGTATAACGTTTTCTAGTTCTACTTGACCGCAAATGCCGCAACCAGATTGGCCAACAATGTTGCGCCGTCCTGAAACAAGCTGCCTTAAATCTTCTTGTGGTATTTGTATGTGAGCGAGCAAACCTTGGTCGGTTTCTCTAATTTCAATTTCTTCGATATTCTTGCTGCTCGCGACGATGGACTCGCTTAAGGTAAAACCCGTTAAAAAATCCTCCAGATCACAAGGTGTAATCATCATGACGGCATGAGCGATACCGTTGTAAGAGATGGAAATCGGAATTTCAGTTGCTATAGTCCTATGTTCTGCCTCGATGATTTCGTTCGGCAGGATAGTTTTGCAGTGATATGTTGAAATGGGATTGACCACGTTTCAATGCTCCAAGACCAGATATTAGATTGCAACAATTCATTGTCGCGATCATGTTCTTAGAGGTCAACATAAACAATGCCTAGGGCCTGTGATCGCTGGATTCTCGGCGTATCAAGTGGTTCAATACAATGTGAGAATTATGACTGACGAAGTGACAATGATTTTGGGTGGTGCGCGTTCTGGAAAGAGTCAGTATGCAGAACGACTGGCTATGAAAATAGATCTTGATCGATATTATGTTGCAACCGCCGAACCGGGCGATGAAGAGATGACAAAACGGATTGCAGCTCACAAATCGCTTCGCGATAATCATTGGAAAACGATCGAGGAACCATTGGACTTACCGGCGGTTATTCTCGAACACCGTTCGGAATCGGCCGTTTTATTAGTTGATTGCTTGACGTTATGGGTTAGCAATCTGTTGGGTGCTAACAGGGGTGTCGAAAAT
>JAJFIN010000275.1 GCA_021774955.1 Alphaproteobacteria bacterium
AATAGATCTTCACTTGCCTCGACAGCCCAAACAATCCGGCGACGCGCTTCCACTTCGCAGAGGCGGGCCTGCTCGTCCAAAAGCCAGGTCTCTATTGTTGGGTCGGCAGCTTTGGCAGCTTTGGTGATTAAGCGCTTTCGAGGTTGGCCCTCTTTGGTCAAAAAGATGCTGAGATATTCTTCATAGTCAGCGTCTTGCAGATCTGCTTCCAAAAAGTCAGTCAAAACCTGGCTGCTTCGCTGATCGGTTTTTCCGCCCTCAGCGAGGGCATCCACAGCTCGCTTTACATATTGTTTAGCGGCATCAACGGTGCTGAGTGATTGAGAAACCAGCTCCTCATCACTTTCATCAGGAGCAATGTCTACATGGCGGCGCAACGTGGCGCACGCGCCGTCAACCCCTCCTTCTTGGTCGAACCATCGGTTCAGCTTTCCGCGTAACGCAACAACGTGTTCCAGAACGGCGAGCAGGCCGCCAAGGTCAAGGCGCTCGACCAAACGGTCAACAGCCTCCGCAAACGGCGTATCCACCTCTTCGGCAGCCCGCTCAAAGAGATGAAACCGGGCTTCCGCCAAAAGTTCTGTAACATGGCGTTCATCAAGAACAGTAAAGTGAACCGGCACACCGGCTTCGATGGGAAAGCGACCGAGCAAAGACTGGCAAAAAGCATGGATCGTTTGAACTTTAAGCCCACCCGGCGCCTCTAGGGCGCGCGCGAACAAACGGCGCGCAGATATCAATCGCGCGCGTCCTGGCTTCTCGCCTTCCAGCGCTTCAATACGTTGGACCAAGATTTCATCGGACTCTGTCGCCCATTGTCCCAATTGTTGAAACAGGCGGTTGGCCATCTCAGAGGCGGCGGCTTTGGTATAGGTCAGGCACAATATTTTTGACGGGTCATTGCCTTCAAGCAAAAGCCGCGTGACCCGGTCGGTCAGCACCTTTGTTTTACCGGACCCGGCATTGGCAGATACCCAGGCCGAGCTTAAAGGGTCTGCCGCCCGTTGCTGTTGATGGATAGTGCGGTTAAGGCGTTCGTCGATGATTGACGCAGTATCTGTCACGCGCCATCCTCCGCACCGTATACAGACCATTCTTTGACACGGGCAAGGTGATCATAGGGGCCAGCATAGGCCAAGAACATGGGCCGCAATCGTGAGTGATACGGCGTCTTGGGATTTTCAAATTGTGTGATTCTTGTCAGCAATCCCGCCTTGGTTTTCTCAAGCAGGTTTTCTTTTGCCGGATCGAATACTTTCTCGACGCCAGCGGGGTCACCCCCTTTGAGCTGCAGGTAAGCCAAGCGAGATACTTTGTGTGGGCCAATAGTTTCAAAGCCACCGGCTTCAACGATCAGCGCTTCGAGGGGGAGTTGGGGAGAGAGCCCAGAAATAACCTGCGGTCCAGTAGGGACGCTGCCGGTTTTGTAATCATAGATCGCTACGGCTTCATCAACGAGCTGATCAATGCGATCAGCACGGGCCGTGAGCGTGAAGGTGCCCTCAGGTGATGGCAGCTCCATACGGCCACTTAACTCCCACCCGATCGGGTGCTGGCTGTTTCTTATTTGTTGTTCGCGCTCAACAAACCATTCAGCCACCGCTAAAAACCGGGGCCACCAAAAGACACGAATTTCTGGTCGCGAGGACACTTTTTCAAATACAGATTCACCGATGTCGATGAGATGAGTAAGCGCATTGGCCGGTAGGTTTCCTTCAGGGTGTTGAGCGATAAATCGTTCCAGGGCTTCATGAATAATAATACCGCGTTCAGCAGCTTCCGGATCGGCATCGATCGGGTCGAGGCGTTGAAGGCCGAGAATTTTCCGCGCATAGATCGCATAAGGATCACGAATCCAGGTCTCAATTTCCGTGACCGAAAGTTGCCGTGGGCGCGCGTCAATCGGCGGTCGCGGAAGGGGCTCTGAGATCGGCGAAATTTTGTCCGGTCGATCAAGCACGTTCGACCATCCAAGATAAGGATGGTCTGTGGATAAAAGAGGGCCACCACCCAGACCCTCTACCATATGTTTCAATCGCATCAGCCAACGCGAGGCAATTGTTGGCGAGCCGCCTGATCGGATGGCGCGCGTGAGCACAACGCGTGGCGCGCAAGCCAATTGGGTAAAGTCATGGGCGCTCAAACCAATTCTTCGGTCTGGGCTTGGCAGGTTTAGTGTTTCCCGCATGGGTCGGGACAGCCATGGATCAACTTCTGATTCTGGCGGCCACACGGTTTCGTTAAGTCCCCCCAAGACAACAACATCGGCGCTTTGAAGGCGTGCTTCCAGCGGACCCCAAATGAAAAGCCGTGGATGAAGGCCGTAGCGTGGCCTGACAACCCGGCCCGCCATAAGCTCCTGCAGGAGCCTTATCATCTCCCTTGGGGAAACAGATGAAAGCGCTTCATGTTCTTGAATGAGCTCAGAAAGAAAGAGCGAAACGTTTTCACCCGCGTCTCCTGCCCAGACGCAATCCGCGCCAGAATTTTCTGGAGTTGTTGCCAAAGCCTCTGCTGTTTCAACCAGCGCGGCGAGCAAGGTCTCAAATGAAATTGACACCTGCTCATTGAGAGATAAGAGCGGAGAAAGTGCCTGCTCCAATCGATCAATTGTATCGATCAATTCAGAGTTTTCTCTCCAAAGTTCATTGGCTTGTGAAAGGGCCTCCCGCAATCCGTCGATACCAGGAGCAGGTCGCGGTCCACGCAGGCAGGCGATTTCGATGGCTGCCATATTGGCGCGCAGCTCGGGTCGCGTGAACCCAATCGTACAAAGAGGATGTTTTAAGAGTGCGAGTAGTTCGATAGGGGCTAAAGGATCGTCGGCAAGCGTCGCGCTGACAATCAACCGAAGAAAGGCACCTGGAACCGTACGGTCCAGGGGGGTGCCAGCAGAATCATCGACCTTTACTTTCCAGCGCGCTAGCTCGGCGGTCACGCGCCTCGCTAACATGCGGTCGGGCGTAACAAGGGCCGCTGTGGCACTTGGATCTTCGAGGGTCTCGCGCAGGACCAGAGCAATGCTTACAGCTTCCAGATGGGGGTCTGGGGCTTCAATGACGCTCAATCCGGCAAGTCCATCCAGGAGCGCTTTGCCATGCTTGCCATCAATGAGGGCGCGCCAGCTTTCTGTGGTCTCGGCCGGGCGCAGGGCTTCTTGGATGATGCGGACCCGGCCCGCATTCGTGTCATACGGTTCCGGCGCCCCCCACGACACGATCTGATCGCGAGTGACGTCCAGTTTGTCGAGGAGCTGCTTTAAGCCTTTTTGTGCATGGGTGTCGTCGAGCGCCCCCCATGCCTTTTCATCCATGTCTTGATCTAATCCCGGAAGGATCACAGCCCCGTTCGCCAGCCCGAGAACCGCCTTCATTAAAGCTGCCGTTGCTGGCACGGAGCCGGTCGATCCAGCAATGATCACCGGGTCTTTGGTGTTCTGTTTTTCCAGCGTTTTTGCGTAGGCTCGAATGAGCAGGCTTCGACGCGCCAGAGGGTCAATGCAATTTTGTGCGGCCAAAATTTCGGGCCATTGCGACGTGATAATCGCCAAGAACTTTAGATTGCGCTGCCAATGTTCTGCAAAACGCTCTGGCGCGAGTTCCTCAAGTTTGGTCAGTTCAACTTCTTCGGTCTGCGCGACATCTAAAAGATGGGCTAAATCTTTGGCCAGCGCCGCGGCTTGCGAAAACTCAATCGGGGCAGTTCTGTCACCGGTTTCAAATTCGCGCTGCCCCCACCGCACGATCAGTTGCGCGAGTGTGAGTTGGCGGCGTAGGGCGGGCACTGAAGGCGGGGTGCTCTCGCCTTCAAACGTTGACATCGCCCCGAGGATGTTTGGGTCTAACTCTTCTTCTGTGGCGTCACCCAGCGGGCGCATCATGGGCAATAGCATGGGCGCACCGCCGCCAATTTTGCCAAAGGCTTCATGTAAACTTTGGCCGGCGCGCCGCGTCGGCAGAAGGACGGTGACGCGTCCTAACGCTAATGGATCACTTTCATCAGAATAAAGATCAATAAGGCCGTGGGCGAGCGCGTGAGAAAAATTCACGCTGGGAGGTATCGTATATACGTTGTCTTTTCTACCGCCCGTCATTGTCCGGTTGCTTTTCTAGCAGAGCTTCGGCATGTTTCAACCCCTCAGCCGAGCCCACATGCATCCACGTTCCATCAAGGCAAACGCCATAGAGCCGCTTATTGCTGATCAACCGGTCCCATATGAGATTAGTTGAAAATGCCCCATCCGGCGTATCTTCAAAGGCCCGCGGATGAATAAGCTGCACACCGGCCCAAACGTAAGCAGTGCTTTGATTGTCGAGCCGTGTGAGATGGCCCGCTTCGTCTATAGAAAAATCACCGGTACCATCATAACCAGTGCACTTGGACAGGGGTGCGACAAGCATCAACGCGTCCATGACGTCACCGTTCCACGCTTCTGCCAAAGATTTCAGCGCCGACCCACTATCTTCGATCCAAATAGCATCGCTGTTGTGAGTAAAAAACGGCTCACCCCCGAAATGAGAAAGCGCATTCTTGACCCCACCACCGGTATCAAGCAGACAATCTGTCTCCTCAGAGAGGATAATATTTGGATGAGACCGCATTGCCAGATGGCTGCGCAGCATATCAGCTTTGTAGTGAACGTTGACTACAACATCTTCAACATCAGCCGTGCCAAGACGATCGAGCGCGCGATCAATGAGCGTGCGTCCAAGAACTTCCACCAAGGGCTTGGGACGATCGCTAGCATGAGAACGCATTCTCTTGCCGAGACCGGCCGCCAGGATCATGGCGCGTTTTACTTCAAGTGCCATTTTGGATCGCCCTCGTTCTATTCTCGTGCGGAAAATTACGGTCGAACCAGGCTTTATAATCTGCAAGCGCCGGGTGGGCGAGATTGCGTTCCATGTATTCCCAAACGCGCGGCAAATGTTTCAGATAAGATTTTTTTCCGTCGCGCTTCCACAATCGACAAAAAATTCCGAACAATTTGGTGTTTCGCTGCGCCCCGAGCGACGCATAGGCTTGCAAAAAGGCGTCCGGTTCAACACCGGAGCTCTCAGTATAATGTTTCAACAGACGTTGCTCGAGGGCCGCAGGCACGGTCCGCCTTGCGTCTTGGAGCAGGGACACCAGATCGTAGGCCGGGTGGCTCAGCAAGCCGTCCTGGAAGTCGATGATACCGACCCCCTGCACGCCCTGGCGTTGGGGCAGCAACAGCAAATTAGGTGAATGATAGTCACGCAAGGCAAGGGCGGTTTGAACACTAGCGTCACCAACTTGTTTAATGATCTCGGTCCAAATGCCGTGAAAACGCTCCAGCTCTTCAGCGGCGAGGGGATCTTCAAGTTGAACCGGGACAAACCATTCCGGTAGAAGATCGACCTCGATCTGCAAAGCGCCGGCATCATACCGCGGCAAGACATATTGCGTTCCATCCGGCAGCGGCAATTGTTTCGGCGCGTTTTGCTGATGAAAAGCTACCAGACAATCAACCGCGGCCAAATAAAGTTCCGCCTCTTCCTTTGCAGGATCTGAAGCGGCCTCGATCAGTGATCCGAAAACACCGTCGCCGAGATTTTCAAGCAGCAAAAACCCGCGCTCAAAGTCATAAGCCCAGAGTTCCGGCGCGCTAAACCCCAGCGCTAATAGATGATTGCCAATCGCCGCAAACGGCCGACAGTCATGCGCCAGATGTGCGATATCACCATAAGATTTACCGTGGCTCTCAAGCGTCGTGTCGAGCGGGTCGGGCGGTGCGTCCATCAACACGGCGCATTTGCCATCCGGTCGAGTCAGGCGTTCATAGCGGCGATGAGACGCGTCTCCCGCTAAATGCGCACGCGCGGCTTTGTCCCACGCGCACGACGAAAGAAAAGCCCGCAGCTCAGTATCGCGCGCTTCACCGATGCCAAACTTATCATCCCAAGTGCTCAAGTCGGTCTTCCCAATTCTTGCCGCCGGTGAAGCTAACCTCGCGTCCAGGCTCGCGGATTGTCAACTCGAGGGTCAAACGGTCCTCAGGTAATAGCTCAAGCGCGCGCTCCGGCCATTCGATCAAAACTAGCCCTTCATTTAAAGCGTCCTCAAACCCAAGCTCCCAAATTTCAGCCGCACGCTCTAGGCGGTACAAATCAAAATGCCACACGGTGAGAGCCTCAAAATCATAGGTCTGGACCAGCGTGAATGTCGGGCTCGGAACCTCCATTGGCTCGCTCGTGTTCGAAAGAGCCTGGATCAATCCGCGCGCCAAACAGGTCTTGCCCGCGCCTAATTCTCCCTTGAGAGCAATGACATCGCCGGTCTTCACGACCTGAGCCAGAGCGTGGCCCAGAGCAATGGTGGCAGTTTCATCGGCTAAAAAAACAACTTTATGCATGATTCGGTGTGTATGGCTCACTTTGACGCGTTTTATAGACTTGATTCCCAATGGATGCTTAGACATTTTAACCCGCGCAGCGACCCGAGTTATATGATAAAGGCTCGGGCCAATTCATCAATGAACGGCAAATGTCCATGGGCGAGAATTTTGTGATCATAGGAGCAGGCCATGCCGCGGGCCAGGCCGTGGCATCCTTGCGTTCAGGAGGCCATGAAGGATCGATCACGCTCATTGGTGAGGAGCCTTATATTCCCTATCAACGCCCGCCGCTTTCTAAGGCGTTTTTGGCTGGCGAGCTGGGCATCGAGCGGGTCTATTTCAAACCGCCGGAATTTTATGACACCGCCAAAGCCGACCTTCGTTTAGGCACTTTGGTGAACAAAATCGACCGCGCCAGCAAGTCCCTCACGCTAAGCGATGGCGAGACGCTGGCCTATGACAAATTGCTGCTCACCACCGGCAGCCGCGTGCGCAAGCTCAATTGCCCGGGCGCTGATCTCGAAGGCGTGACTTATCTGCGCACCATTGATGATGTGGAGATCATCAAGAAATATTTTGCCCCTGGGAAAACGGTAATCATTGTCGGCGCTGGCTATATCGGGCTCGAAGTCGCAGCTGTGGCACGCAAGCACGGTCTAAATGTCAAAGTTATTGAGATGGAAGACCGCGTCCTAGCGCGTGTCACCAGCCCTGAAGTCTCACAATTCTTCCATGACGTACATACCGACGCCGGTGTTGAGATCCATTATGGTCAAGCGGTTTCAGCCTTCGAAGGCGATGGTCAGGTGCGCAAAGTAATAACCCAGTCGGGCGATACCTTTGATGCCGACCTGGTCGTTGCCGGCATTGGCATCCTCCCCAATATCGAGCTTGCCGAAGCGGCAGGGCTAGCGTGTGAAAATGGTATTGTTGTTGACGAATTTGCCCGCACAGACGACGAAGCGGTATTTTCCGCCGGTGATTGCACCAATCATCCGAGCAAAGTTTACGGCCGGCGTATTCGTCTTGAATCTGTGCACAATGCATTGGAGCAAGCAAAAAGTGCGGCGTCAGCAATGTGCGGGACGCTCAAAGAATATGATCAAGTGCCGTGGTTTTGGTCAGACCAATATGACCTCAAATTACAAATTGCCGGATTGAGCCAGGGTTATGATGAAGTCGTTGTCCGTGGAGATCCTTCAGCCCGAAAATTTGCCGCTTTCTATTTGAAAGACGGCGTGCTCATTGCGGTTGATGCCGTCAACTCTGCACCAGAATTTATGTTGAGCAAAAAACTCATCGCGGATAAAGCATCGGTGGCACCCGAACGACTTGCCGATACATCGATCTCCATCAAAGAGATCATGACCAAACAATAATTTATCAATCAAGCATGGAACTAATTAGGAGCAGATAAACGTGGCAAAGATTACGTATGTAGAACACACCGGCGAGAAGCGGGAACTAGAAGTGGCCAATGGACTCACGGTAATGGAGGGGGCTGTCAATAATCTCGTACCGGGAATTGACGCTGATTGCGGCGGTGCTTGCGCCTGCGCCACCTGCCACGTTTATGTCGATGAAGCGTGGAAGGATAAAGTGGGCGAAGTTGGGGATATGGAAGAAACCATGCTCGATTTTGTCGAAGGACGCGAAGCCAACAGCCGCCTGTCCTGTCAAATCAAAATCACCGATGAATTAGATGGCCTCGTTGTGAAGACACCTGAAAGCCAGCACTAACGAAGTCGCCTTTAATAATTCACAAGACATTCTATTGGGCTGCGGCATCTCTTTGAGCTTGGTCGACGAGATGGCAGACAACCTTTGTACCAACGCCGGGCGTCGATTCAAGCGATACCCAGCCGCCATGCAGCTCGACGAAGCTTTTTACCAGAGAAAGCCCAAGCCCGGCGCCGCGTTTGCCTTCACCGCCACGGTTTTCAAATCGATCAAAAACAGTGGCTTGATATTTTGGTTCAATGCCTGAACCATTATCTTCAACCCATAGCGAGATTTGGCCTTGGTTTTTATCTGCACCAATGGTGACACTCCCGCCCGTTTCGGTAAAGCTCATACCATTAGTGATCAGGTTAAAGAGTATTTGCTTCACCCGGCGTTCATCCGCATAGATCGTGCCGACATCCTTATCACAAGCAAGTTTGAGAGTGATATTCCGGTCGAGGGCCTTTTTCTGATTAAACGACATCGTGCTTTCAAGAATGGTATAGAGGTCAACTTCTTCGACTTCCAAGGCCATGCCACCGGCTTCAATCGTCGCAAGGTCGATAATGTCGTTGATCAGGTTCAGTAATTGCGCGGACGCCTCAAGAATGGAATCGGTATATTCCAATTGTTTTTCGTTCAGCTCACCGAACAGCTTCTGGTTCAGCATTTGTGTGAAGCCATTGATACTGTTGAGTGGCGTGCGCAATTGATACGAAACATGGTTCACGAATTCAGACTTGAGACGGTCGGCTGTCTCCAATGCTTCATTGCGCTCACGCAACGCCCGCTCAATCTGCATGGAATCGGTGACATCCAAAAAGCTCACCAATGTCGCCCCATCGGGAAGCGGCATGGATCCATAATTGAGGATCATTCCATCGGTCCGATCCATCTGGCTGTTGAAAGGTTTTCTTTCATCAGCGCTTGATGTGATTTGCGCTTGCAGCTCAGCCCATTTTTCGGGGTCGCCCACGAGGTCAGAACACCATTCGGAGACTTGAGAAAAATGAGGTTCAGTGTTGAGTTTCTCGGCGCTGAGTTTCCACAAGTTTTCAAATGCGGCATTCCACAATTTGACACGTCCATCGCTGCCAAACACCCCAACCCCTTCGTGGAGATTATCGAGCGTCGCGCGTTGAACGCTCATATGTTGATTGATATTGCTTTCAAGCGTGATGAGGTCGGTCACATCTTCGTAGAGATAGATCAAACCACCGAACGGATGAGGCTGCATAATAACACGCAGAGTGCGGCCATCAGGCAGGTGCCACATTTCGTCTTTCTGATCGATTAGGTTTGAATAGAGATCAAGCCGTTGGCGTTTCCATGCCGGAAAATCTGCTTGCTCTGGCAGCCGTCGTTGCTCGCGCAGGCGCTCTAACAATTCTCCATCACTCGGCTGACCATCAAGCCATTCAGAATCAAGCCGCCAAAGTTTATCAAAAGCATTGTTGTGAAAGATCAGCCGTTTGTCGGGACCAAATATCGCCACAGCATTAGCAAGCGTATTCAGCGTTTGGGCATGGGCATCGATATGACGTTGAAGGACGTTTTCTGCTTCGTCTAAATCCGTTGCGTCGAGCGCCACACCAACAGTGCCATCAGATAGGGGCATTTCGAACAAATCGAGGGCGCGGCGTTGGCCATCAATCACGACATAGCGCCGGTCGGCAGCAAAATCGATTTCCTCGGCCGCCTTGCGGGCCAAGGACTGGCCGCCGTGATCAAGCTCAACCGTGCTCTCTATGACGGTTTGCGCAGATGCTTCTTCAACGGCTCTGACATAAGCGCGATTGACCCATTGAAGTTTGAGGTAACGGTCGCGCCGCCAAACCGGGAAGGGGGCTGCATCAAGGAGTTCGACAAACGTATTACGTTCTTCTTCGGCTTTTTCTAGGCGACCGGCGAGGACGCGTGTGTTTTCGTCTTCTTGTGTAACATCGCGAATCCAGACAACCGCTTTGCCACCAGCCGTGCGGCCTTCGAAGTGAAAAGTTTTGTTGTCGAGGCTTTCGACCATCAGTGAGAATGCCTCACCTTCCATCTTCAGATCTTGAATGGCCGCAACCAGACGGGATTTGTCTTGGCGTTTAAGACCGGTAAGGAACAAATCAAATACAGTAATTTCACCACTATTGAGCCCGCCACCGCCACTTTCGATGGAGCCTACGGCCCCAAGAATGCTTCCAAGTGCCTTTGGGCTGCCCAGGATGTGTGGTTTCCCCAGGGGGATAAAAGCTTGGGCGTCTTGCGGCTCATTGGCGGCCACCAATCGCGGCGCTTCTGCAGACGCATCTGGTTCGTTTTCAGTGAGCGCGGTTCCCAGGGCTTCTTCGTCGAGACGTTCCGCATCCCACACCAAGACCACAGTAGGTTCTGCCGCCAGAATCGATTCAACCCAATATAGTTTGCCTTCTGAGTGATTGAGGCGTTGTCGCAATCGAGCCAGCGTTTTGCGCTCGGTCAGCATGTTTTGAACAACGAACGCCGTGACCCCAACGGCGAAAGAAACCGCGGCAATCGCAATCACGGCGTTGATGACGTAGTAAAGCGTTGTACCGGCTTCGATTTCTGCCGCATGAGCGAAAGGAGTAAGGCTCAGCCAGCCTGCTACCACACCGAAATAAATTGAAAGTTTGTTGCCCCATCTATTTCGAAAGGGAAAATGATTGGTCGTTGAGAGTTGATTAGCCAAAGGCCCCAGCCACTTCATTTGCCGCCCATGGGCGTTGTCTCATTTCGCAAAAGCGAATCAGAGCGTTTAGTCTGCCTCGAACGGCGACATCTTTCACGTAGTTTTCCATAACAAATGAAAAAAATGAGGCGCTCAAGCTTAGCTTAAACACCCCACCTTCATTCATCATATTCTTTACAGCGCTTCGCCCGCGTCGCCAAGCGGAACTTCAACACTGCACAGCGTTTATGCACCGATAAAGATGCTCGCTCTCAATGCCTTAGTAGCGATAGTGCTCTGGCTTGTAAGGACCATCTGGCGACACCCCGATATAGCTTGCCTGATCGTCAGTCAAACGGGTAAGGCTCGCACCCAATTGGCCCAAATGAAGCTCTGCAACTTTTTCATCAAGATGTTTCGGCAAGACATAGACCTGACGGCCATAATTCGCGTGGTTTTTCCACAACTCAATCTGAGCCAATACTTGGTTGGTGAAAGAGGCGCTCATGACAAAGCTTGGATGTCCCGTGCCGCAACCAAGATTGACTAAGCGACCCTCGGCCAAAACAATGAGCCGCCTGCCATTGGGAAAGACCACTTCATCAACTTGTGGTTTTACATTTTCCCAAGGATAATTGCGCAATGCCGCGATTTGAATTTCAGAATCGAAATGACCGATATTGCAAACAATCGCCCGGTCTTTCATTTCCCGCATATGATCAATCGTGATGATGTCTTTGTTGCCGG
>JAJFIN010000276.1 GCA_021774955.1 Alphaproteobacteria bacterium
CATAGATCGACGAGGCGCCATCGGTCAAAACATCAATGCGCTCAAGGGCCGAAGCCGGGATCATCGAGATATCGACAAAATCGCCGATCCCCGACGAGGGCGCCACCCGGTGACCATTGAGCAGCACCAGCGTACTCCCCGAACCAAGACCGCGCAGATTCACGCTGGAGCCGAATGTGCCACCGCCTTGCGCGCCATTAAACTGTGTGCTGTTATCGTTGGGCAATGATCCGAAGCCGGAGTCCGCATTAGACCCCCCGCCGAAATTCTGCGGCAAGGTTTGTATAAAATCCTGCGCGGTCGAAACGCCGGAATTCAGAATATCCTCGCGATCATATATCTGCATCGGCGAACTCTCCGGCGCCACACCGCGGATATTCGTCCCCGTCACAATCATCTCATCGACCGCCTCGTCCCTCTTCTCCTCATAACCATCATTCCGGCGACTGGCATCGGCGGCGGCGTATTGGAGGCCGGGGGCGGTCGTCTGGGTACGGACTTCTTCGGCTGGCACACGGACGACCAGCAGGTCTTCACCTTCGAAGGCGAAAACCAGGCCGGTGCCGTCGAGCAGGCGCGTCAGCGCCTCGTTGCGCGTGGTGGCGTTGGTGACGCCGTTGCTGGCCAGTTCGGCCACATCCCGGCCGGCGAACAGCACCTCGATATTGGCCTGGCGGGCGAATTCCTTGAGCGCTGTTTCAACCGGTTGGGGGGAAATGGTGAAGGTCTGTTGCTGGGGGCCCGACTGGGCCGAGGCCGTACCAGAAGCAGCGCCGACGGAAATGGCAAGCGCGAACGCCATCGACAGGGTCAGAACGCGGCCCCTGATCGTGCTGTGGACCTGACGATCCGCGATACTGTTCCCGGCCCAGTCGACTTGGGTGACTTCTGCGGTACTTTGTGCAGCAATGTCTGTTGGAATCCCCCGATGCAACATTCTAAAACTCTCCTTGATTTCAGGGGGTGGGCTATCGCCCACCCTAAGTCTATCAACAAATGCCGCAATAACCCAAGTAAACGAAGGGTTTTTGCGGCTCTGAGGAGAATGAAGTGTTTCGGGCCGATGGCGCAATCGAGCGATCTCACCTTTCTCAACGCACGAAAATTGACAATCGCTAGAGCTTAGGAAGCTAACCTTTAGTTGTAATGTTGTGAAGATTCCGCATATGCCTGGGACATTCCCTCAAAGGAACCTGCTGAATTGCTCCTATGGCGTGTAAGTTGTATGGATAGGGTCGATAAATCGCCGCTTTTGGAACCTCGAAGGCACTCACAGGATTTGATAGGGGGGCCTTCCTCACCATGACTCCGTTTTTCACCTCAGCGTCATCCTGAGGAGGTGCGCTGCACGGTTAGGGCGCGATAAGGCCCTTACTCAAGGCATAATACACCGCCCTGTTTGTCGTGCTCACACCGAAGGCTTTTCTGGCTGCCGCAACATGGCGTTGCGCTATGTCAACGCTGATGCTGAGCCGGTCGGCGGCTTGTTTCAACGTTAGATCCTCATTGGCCAAGAGGGTGAGCACCCGTAGCGCCTTCGGCGCGATTTGGATGTCGCGGCTTTCTGTTGCATGCAGAAAATAGTCTGGAAATTTGCACGTGCCGATGAAGTCGATCGCATCGGCCAAAAGATGAAGTTCCGTCTTGTGTTTTTCCACCTTGCGGTAAATTTCACTTGAGCTTTCATCTTTCGATGTGACTGAAAACATTATATTGCCACTACCATTATGCGCCTTATACGGAATATGGTAGAAGTCACTATAGCCAAAACTCGCAACCATGCGGTATAGCTCGCAGTTTCGGCCAAACGCGGCACTGGGGACCGGTGAGCAGGCAAGATAATCTTCGACCACGGATAGGCGGAGTGGCGCAGTGCTGGAGCGACAATGTTCCAGGATAACATCGTCTTCCCAGTAGCGCTCGGCATGATAATTCTCTGCGATCTCGTCGGGTATCGATATCAGGTGTGCCTCAATATCATTGGCATATTCCAACCGCGTATAGGTGTAGTCGGAGAAACCCAGGCGATTTACGATGTTCAGTATACGCTGTTTAAAGTCTCTGATATCTTTGGCTGCGTTGAGTTCTCTATAGGTATTAATATCAAATACTAAGTCGTCCACTGAATGATTGTCTGGCATTTTCTCAAACCCCACCTTTTTTGAGCCTGCGGCTCTTCGGGCATTAACGAAACCACACTTCGCTGACAGTCAAGACACACACTTTTGGGCTCTCTTGATTGGTATTGATGCTTAGCTGCATCTTCTTTGCCCACTTTGAATGAATGGGTTCCCCTCGGGAGATTTCTCCCGGCGCGCGCCAAGGGCCAGCGATCCCACCGACATCGGCAGAGATCACTGCACCTTGCTTACTAAGACGCTGCCGTAAGAAAAGTGGTACCCATATATTTTGCAAGGAAACTCCCTCAACAGCGCGAGTAAAGTTTAGTTTGCAATCTTATCTTTGATGCTGGCGGAAAGGCGACCCTTCGAGACGCAGGTTTCACCTGCTCCTCAGGGTAACGGGGTCTTTATAATCAGCGTCATCCTGAGGGTGATCGTCAGATCACGTCTCGAAGGATGGGCTACACACTCAAGCGCCTCGTGTTATTCGGCCCTTCGAGACACTCGCTTACGCTCGTTCCTCAGGGTAACGGGTGCTTTTAAATGCGGCGTCATCCTGAGGGTGATCGTTAGATCACGTCTCGAAGGATGGGCCACACACTCAAGCGGGCCCTCTTTTCGACAAGGTACGAAGCAGGTCAAAATCTCCTTGGATCAAAGCTTCCTTCTTCTTGCGCGACCAACCTTTGATTTTTCGCTCGGCGGCATTTGCATCAACGGCATTTGGAAATTCTTGCGCATAAACAAGTGTCACCGGTCGACGTTTTGACGTGTATCCAGGAATATCACCATGATTGTGTTCAAGCACGCGCGCTTCGACTGTTCGATCCGTAAGCCCCGTATAATAGCTATCGTCCGCGCATTTCAGGATATAGACCCAGGTCAATGGCAAATCCCATTTGCTTTGTGCTCGACCCTTCGAGACACTCGCTTACGCTCGTTCCTCAGGGTGACGGGATTTTGTATGTAGCGTCATCCTGAGGTTGGCGCGGTCAGAAACGGTAGGTGAGATCAACGCCATAGGTGCGGGGTGTGCCGAACACTTGCGTGTGACCGGCGGGGCCGATGGGAAAGCCGAAGACAACATATTCTTCATCGCTTATGTTTTTTGCCCAGAGCGAAGCCCTGAGAGTGCCCGCCTCGCCACCCAGGTTAATATCGGCGAGGGTCAGGCGGGCATTGACCAAGGTATAGGCGTCCCAGAATCGTTCGTCGACGCTGAAGGCGAGAAAGGCGTATTTGTCGGTGGAGGTTACATCCAGGTGGGCCGTTAACGTCCCGAAAGACCGAGGCTCAAAGGTATAATCCACACTTACGGCTCCAGCATGCTCCGGGGTCTGGACCAGAGCAAATTGTTCCAGTGCGCCCCCGGCCAAGGGATTGGGTTGCAGAGGCATGCGCCCATCGAGATAGGTATAACTGGCACTGATCACCAGGCCAGGGGCCGGAACCAGTGTCAGGTCGAATTCCAAGCCATCAATTTCAACAGCGTTGGTGGCGTTAATGGTTTCGACGGTTGTCAGGTTCATGGGATCGGAAAAATTAATCTGTAAACCGTCATAATCGGTGGTGAAAATGGCGGCATTGAAGCGCGCCCGCCGGTCCCAAAACTCCGATTTGAGTCCGATTTCGAAAGTTTCCGCCTCCTCTTCCTGATAGGGCCGAAAGCTGGTCGAACGGGGGCTGACACCGCCGGCCTTATAGGCGGTGCTCCATTTGGCGTAGGTCGATAGACGATCAGACCAGTCAAAAGTCGCGGAGATCTCGGGATCGGTATGTTCCGAGTCAAGATTGAATGATTCTGCTGTGCCGGGAATGGCGCGACCGCCGGATCTTTCATCGCTGGTATAGCGCAAGCCGGCGCCGATGTGCAGCCGATCTTCTAGTATGGGCGGTGTCCAAGTGGCATGGCCATAGACGGCTTTAGACATAGCATTGGCGGTGATGGTGCGCACGGGCACCGGGGCACCAATGAAGACGTTGAAATTTGTCGGTGGGATGATGGGCGTCAGAGGCGCTGCGGTCAGCAGGCCAAAAATATCAAGCGAGAACAGTTCGGTTGCAACCTCCTGCACATCTTCCTCGAAATAATAGAGGCCCGCGACCCATTCCAGCCGCTCATGGGTGCCGATCAATTGGAATTCCTGGGTCCATTGATCCTGCTCGATATCTTTGAGATTCATGAAGCCGTTGAAATAGAGGACACCGCCAAAATTGTTGTTGGTCTGTTCCTCCAGGGTCCGGTATGACGACAAGGATTTCACAGTTAGATTGTCTGAGAGTTCCCACGTTCCGGTCAAAGCGTGCATCTCGTGCTCAGTGATAGCAGGATCAAGCGGCGCCACCGGAAAACGCGATTGTCTTTGGCGGCCGGGCTCGACGCCGATAAGGCCGATATTGTCTTGGGCCAGTTGCATATAGAAGAATGATGACAACGTGTCGGCATAATCGAAACTATAATCAAACTCCAAGAAATCTCCCGGCTGCCAGTTGATGCCGATGCGCAGAGCATCCTTGTCATAGGTGTTGAAATCGGACTGTCCGGGGGCGGTGTTATCGACCCAGCCGTCGCGCTCGGTATGAACATAATCAATCTTGGTACGGATGCCCGAAAATTCCGGCAGATTGACCCTGGTGATGCTGCGGAACTCATTGAAACGGCCATAGCTGAAGGTCTGTTCAACGCCGAATTGTCCCGTCGGCCGCTTGGAAATCACATTGACCGCACCGCTGGTGGCGTTGCGCCCGAACAGCGTCCCTTGCGGTCCACGCAGCACTTCGATCCGCTCGATATCGACCAGTTCCATACTGAGACCCTGAATACGGCTCACATAAAAGCCGTCCAGGTAGACCGCCACTGGTCCTTCGCGGGTTACCTGACTGATATCGGTGGGGCCGTTGCCGCGGATCGTCAGCGTCAAGCTCGATACAGTGTTGCCGCCAGGCTGAACGCGAAGCGAGGGAATGGCCCCGCCATCCAGCCCTTCCAGACTGCTAATACCCAACGCCTCCAGCTGAACGCGGTTGAGGACTGAAACCGCCACAGGCAAGTCTTGAAGCGACTTCTCCCGCTTCTGCGCCGTGACGATGATTTCATCCAGGACACGGACACGGTTATCACCTTGGGCGATGGCGGCACTACCGGCTCCAAAAAGGCCGCCCGCAACAGATAAGACGGCAATCGCCGGTGAACAGAATCTCGTATAAGCTTTTATCACAATGTGTTCTCCCCCTAGATAAACTGAATCATTAATGAGCACTCAAAGATTTATCCGCTCCGCCATTGGTAAATCCGTCATTCGTAAACACGGTCGGCAGTGCATTGACACTTCGAAGCAAAACAGACTTGCTCCAAGACAATTCATGATCGACCGGACAGGAGATGCCATGGAACGCTGCCAGGATGGTCTCGAGCGCAATTTTTATTTCCTGGCGCGCCAGTGCCGCACCAAGGCAAGTATGCGGCCCATGGCCGAAGGCGAGATGCATTTTGATATTGGGGCGACCCATTTGAAATTCGGTAGGATTCGGGAACTGTCGGGGGTCGCGATTGGCGGCTGCGAGCAGTAACAATATTGTTGCGCCTCTGGGTATCCTCACACCCGACAACTCAATATCTTCTGTTGTCTGACGAAATAAGGCTGGGGCGATGGACTCAAGACGTAGAGCCTCTTCAATAAATGCCGGAATCTGTTGGGGATTTGCAGATAGAGTTTGCCTGAGATCTGGCTGCTGGGATAGCCGGATCATGGAATGGCAGAGCATCTGCAACGTCGTGTGGTACCCGGCAGACAATAGCAAATCGAGGGCATTGCGCAGCATGTGATCCGTCAACTGTTCGCCGTCCACTTCGGCATGGACCAGGGCGCTAACCAGATCTTCACGAGGGTGCTCGCGTCTGTCCCGAATGATATTGTTAAAATGCTCCTTTTGCGCCCGGTGAAGTTCTCCGAATTCGCGTATATAATGTTCGTCCGGTTTTTCCGGTGAAAGCTTTCCAATCACTTCCAGCCAACGACTGACTTCCTCTTGGCTCTGCCCTTCTTCGATGCCGGTAATATGCCCAATGATCTTGTGAACGTAAGCGTAGGCAAAGTCCTTCTGGAAATCGAATTGCTCATCGGGGCGGATTTTCTTGACGAGCCCTTGGGCGGTCTCGTGCATCAGCGGGATCAATGCCTGTATCATCTTGCTGGCAAACGCCCGATTCAGCAGCGCGCGGTATTTGGTGTGGTCCGGCGGGTCCTGCATGATGATAAACAGATCGCGATCGCGGCAATCCTCATGCAACCAATCAGGCTGCATTGCGGCCATGAGCCCTGACGACAAAAAAAGATTAGGCCGCTCCAGGGCAAAGCGCACATCGTCATAGCGGCTGACCGCCCAAATGCCATCGGGCTCCAATTGGCAGACCGGATGATCTTGAAGCAGTCTTTCGTAGACAGGAAAGGGGTTCTCCTGGTCTTCCAGCAAACCCAGCGGAATTCCCGGCCGGATGGGGTCGAGGTCAATATCAAGAGACATTCTTCGCTCCTCTGACGATGGTGTGGCTTTTTAGATTTTGATCTGCCCAGCCCGCACCGCATGAGCGATGGCCCCATTGGTCGTATGGGCATCGAACGCTTTCCTCGCCGCCGCAATATGCTGATTGGCGGTGTGAATGCTGATACACAGTTTGTTGGCCGCTTCCGCTAACGTAAGATCTTCCGTTGCTATCGTGGTGAGGAGTTGCATCGGCCTCGGCCCGATGTCGACCTTCTTGTATTCCGCTGTCGGGAAAAAGTAGTCGACAAACTTGTTGGAAACGACAAAATTCAATACTTGTAATAAGTGTTGGATGTGGCGCTGATGTGTATTGACCTGGCGCTGAAGGTCGAGAGGGCTTTTGTTCTGGATCTGTAAGGATAGGCTGACATTGCCTTTCCCTGTACCTGCTTTGGCCGGCGCGACGTAGCTACAATAATAACCATAGCTCTTAAGCATTCGAAACATTTCGCGATTTTGGCGGATGATGTCGTTTTCGAACGGTGCACTCGCAACATAATCTCTAACCAGAGCATCGTAGATTGAAGCTGTCGCTGTTTTAATGTAGCCAGTGACCATGTCATATTCATGGAATCCACCTAGTACGTACATTTTCCGAATATCGGAAGGCATCGTGATCAGGTGAGACTCGCGATCTCCCACATGCTCGGAAACTGAGAAGGTGAAGTCGGAAAAACCCCAGCCTCTAACGAGGGCCCATACTCGTTTCTCTAATTCCGCAATATCTCTGACGTTATTTAGTTGTTCAAAGAGATCAAACTCAAATGCGGAATTGGTAATCGCAAACTCATCGGCGGATCCGCGATCAGCATCCGAAGGTGGCACCGCGAAATCATGATAGTCCGTACTCGAACCATTTGTACCTTGTGAACCGTCACTGTTATTCTCTGGCATTGTTCCCCTCTCCCGGTCTTCGCCGTATTTCGTATCGCCATTACCAATACCGATGAAGGTGTCAGCGTTCTAAGCAACAAGGCACAACAAACACTCCCCAATTGAACTGCCCAGTCCGCCGGTACAAATGCTCCCAACAGCAAGAAATGCAACCATTAAGGGCATCTGCGCGACGCGCGCTAAAGCCCAATGGTCCCGTCGATATTCGGCAGAGATCACTGCGCTCAATGGAGAAGACGTTGTAGCGAGAGAAGCGGTACCCCCCTGAGGTAGAAAAAAAGCCGGAGGGGGAGCTAAGGCCTTAGTGGCTGAGAGGTGGGCATAATTAAAGTAATTAAAGGGACAGTTTACTTAATTCAAAATACGTTGAGAAAACCCCAGTATTCTGTGGATGAATTAAGTAAACTGTCCCTTTAATTATCTGGTGCTCGACCCTTCGAGACACTCGCTGACGCTCGTTCCTCAGGGTGACGTTTTAGTCTTTCCGTGCTCGTTCACAGGATGACACTTAAATAGGCGTTTGAGGCTGGGAGCGGCTTTAGCCGGTGGCGGCAGAGCCGAGCAGGATGCGGTTGCCTTTGGACCGCATTACCTGCAGGCCAAACCGGGTTTCCAGGGCGCGGATGAAGTTATCCGTATTGCCGACGCGGAAGATGCCGCTGACCTGGACGTCGGCCAGATCCTCATCCACCAAGGCCAGCTTGGTCTTCGAATAGCGGTTGACCTCTAGAATGGCATCCCTGAGCGGTGTGTTCTGCAAGTCGATCATGCCGTTTTCCCAGGCCATGATCCGCGCCACGTTGACGTGGGCGATGGGGGTGAGGCCGCCGCTTGGGCCGATGGAGATTTGATCGCCCGGCCGCAGCTTGGCAATCGCGCGTCCGCCTGATGTTGAGGCGGTCATTTTGGAATCTGTAGCATCCGTGACCGATGGCAAAGGATGTGTTGTTGTTGAAGGGAGCGCCGAGGCAGCATTGCGGGGGCGCACTTCGACGATGCCTTCAATGAGCGTCACGGTTACCGCTTGATTATTATTGTAGACGTCGAAAGCGGTGCCGACGGCAGTGACGATGCCCTCACCCGCTTCAACCACGAAGGGTCGCGCTTTGTCTGACGCCACATCGAAGCTCGCCTGGCCCCGGCGCAGCAACACACGGCGCTCATGTTCTGAATACGTAACATCGATCGAGGAATCCGTATTCAAGCGAATGGTGGAGCCGTCTGCCAGCGTGACCGAAAGCTGCTCGCCCAGGGCGGTGGTGTAACGCCCCTCATCCAGTGAGAAGAAACCAGAATTGACGCCAAACCACCCGGCGACAAAAAGGACCACGCTGGCCGCAGCCAATGCTCGCCATGCATCAATATCGCCAAGCCGATTAAAGTTGAAGGC
>JAJFIN010000277.1 GCA_021774955.1 Alphaproteobacteria bacterium
TGGTTATTCCAGGGATCGTCAATACATTCATTGGGCTGTTTAAAGACACGAGCCTCATCTCTATAATCGGTTTGTTTGATATCTTGGGCATTGCTCAGGCGGCGGTTAAGGACGTCAAATGGATAGGTCTTCATATTGAGACGCTGGTGTTTGCGGCCATGATCTATTGGGTGTTTTGCTTCTCGATGTCGCGTTATTCCATTTGGTTGGAACGGCGTTTGGCGCAAGATCAACTGAGTGGATAGGACGATAGCGGGAATGACAATTCAATCCCAAGTGCAGGATGGTGATAGTGTGGCGTCTTCCTCGGAAGTCATGATCGAACTGCGTAATGTCAACAAGTGGTTCGGCGCGTTCCAGGTTCTGAAGGATATCAACCTCACGGTGCGCAAAGGTGAACGGATCGTCATTTGCGGTCCATCTGGATCTGGGAAATCAACATTGATCCGATGCCTCAATCGGCTTGAATCACATCAGTCAGGAGACATCGTTGTTGAGGGGATTGAGCTTAACGACGACCTCAAGAACATTGAAGCCATTCGTCAGGAAATTGGCATGGTGTTTCAACAATTCAACCTCTTTCCGCATAAAACCATACTGGAGAATTGCACATTATCCCCCATGTTGGTGCGCAAGGCTTCTGAAAGCGATGCCCGCGTAGCGGCGCTCAAGATTTTGGACCGGGTCAGGATCGCAGATCAGGCCGAGAAATACCCGGCGCAATTATCCGGCGGTCAACAACAACGCGCAGCGATAGCACGTGCTTTGTGCATGACCCCGCGGATCATGTTGTTTGATGAGCCGACGTCATCGCTCGACCCGGAGATGATCAAGGAAGTGCTGGATGTCATGGTTGAACTGGCCGAAGAGCATATGACCATGCTGGTTGTGACCCATGAGATGGGGTTTGCACGTACCGTCGCCGACCGTGTGATATTCATGGATGAAGGCGAGATTGTTGAAGAGGCCGATCCTGAGCGCTTCTTCACGCAGCCTGAACACCAACGCACGCGTGACTTTCTTGCACAGATTCTCTCCTAAAACTGACGTTCAATAGTCTATTTGGGTGGAGCGAAAATTGGTCTCCCGCGTTATGTGTAATATTATGGCGCCGAACCATAGGAGCGTAGGATGGGCAAATTGGATGGCAAAGTCGCGCTGATCACAGGGGCAGGCCAAGGCGTCGGGCAGGGCATAGCGTTTGCTCTGGCTGGCGAAGGGGCAAAAATTGCGGTGACGGGACGCACCGCAGGCAAACTTGACGATACCTGTGCAGAGATCGAAAAACGCGGCGGAATGGCAATCCCGATTGAGTGCAATGTCCGCGATACAAGCCAAATAGAAGCGACAATTTCAAAAACCGTCGAAACCTTAGGTGGTTTGGACATTCTCGTGAACAACGCTCAAGAAGTGCCGCTTGGTTCCCTGCATGATGTGACGGACGAGTCCTTTGAAGCTGGTTGGGAGTCAGGTCCACTGGCAACTTTCCGTTTCATGAAGGCGGCTCACCCTCATCTTAAAGCTAGCGGGGCGGGATCGATTATCAATCTGGCGACGTCTGCTGCGATGCGCTGGGACATGAAAGGCTATGGCCCTTATGCCGCGGTGAAAGAGGCGACCCGCTCCCTGACACGAGCTGCTGCCAATGAATGGGCGGAGGATAGCATTCGTGCAAACACGATTGCTCCGCTGGCAATGTCACCAGGCATGGAGATGTGGATTGAGCTGATGCCCGACGAAGCGAATGCCTTTATCGATACAGTCCCGATGAAACGCGTTGGTGATTGCGAACAAGATATTGGCCGTGTGGTTGTCTTTTTATGCAGTTCCGATGCGGGCTACTTAACGGGTGCAACGATACCGCTTGATGGCGGCCAAGCACGGTTTGTCTGAGGAGATGTGACTGTGAGTGCAGATGTAGAACAAAAAGTCGTCACCGGGGCATTGTGGGATGAGTTTTGCGATGAACTGAAAAAGACTGGTCGCCTTCTGCTTTCAGAAGGCACACCAAAGGACGCGTTTAATCAAGCTGAAGGCATTCGCTATCTAAGCCGGTTAACGCGTGCAGGACTCGAGTGGTTTTTGGAATTCAACGATCCGCGTTTTCCGGTTCTTTACCGACCCGCGCATGAAACCGTCAAAATAGGCGGCGATAATCCGGATAATTATTATCAAAAAGCCGCCATAGACGGCCGCTACGATTATAGAATTTCCGGCACGCGGGGCAGCGTCCACTATTTAGGATTTGGCACGCAAGCCAGCAATTATGCCCGCGATGGGAAAATGACCCCGACCGGGTACGTGGATGCGCGGCAATTGGAAATAGATGCGGATGGCCGGTTCGAAATCATCCTCAGCGCGGACAAAAAAAACCACAATTGGTTGCCGATGGAGAAAGATACCGAGACTGTAATTGTCCGGCAAACCTTTGATGATCGGACAAAAGAAGTTCCCGCGGATTTGACGATTGAATGTCTTAATGCGGACGATTATCCAGAACCGCTGTCGCCAGAAAAGCTAGAACAAGGATTGATGGGCGCGGTTAAATTTGTTCAAGGAACAGCCGGTTTGTTTTTAAATTGGTCGCAAGATTTTTCCAAAGACCCCTTGAATGCATTGACATTGTTTGATCACGAGAAAGCTCAAGCAGTGGGTGGCGACCCGAATATCCGTTACTATTATGGCCACTTTGAAATCGGTAAAGATGAGGCGCTTATCATCGAGAGCGAAATCCCGAATTGCGAATATTGGAATTTCCAACTGCTCAATTACTGGATGGAGTCGTTGGAGTTTCGATATCACACCATCAATACCAATGGCGCTTTGGCCGCCGCTGAGCCAACTGGTCGGGTGAGACTTATCGTTGCTCATCAAGATCCTGGCCTCTCAAATTGGATCGATACGGCCGGCCACGACAATGGCATCCTTATGTGGCGCTGGGTCGGTGCCGACGAATATCCGACCCCAAGCATACAAAAAGTAAAGCTTGCCGAACTTGCGCCAGGAGCTGGCCAATGACTGACTATGTCGCTTTTGCAGAAATGCCGCTTGAAGAAGATGAGCTGATGGACGCGGCCCGGCAGGCAACCGGTCTCAATGATTTTGGCGACGATTGGTTCATGGCACCTTTCGGTGTTTTGTTGAAATCTCTTCGAGAGGAAGCGGATCTCAATCAAGGCGGGCATATCGGTCAGACCATGCAGATGGTCACTCTGTTGTCTCAACGCTTAGCGACGGTCGATTGTTTTAGACGCCATCCAGAAATCCACGATCAAGAAGTCAATGTCGCCGCCGCGATTGTCGGTTTGCCTCGCACCGGCAGTACGATGATGCATCGTTTGCTCGCTTCCAACCCGGAGTTCACAGCAACTTATTGGTGGGAGGCAAAGTTTCCAGCACCGTTTCCCGGAGACGAAAAGGGGCAGCCGGTT
>JAJFIN010000278.1 GCA_021774955.1 Alphaproteobacteria bacterium
CCTATATCGGTGTTCAGGTTGTGCACAATCGTATTTCGGAAGTCGCCAAAGAACTCTCCAAGATGCCGTTCATTCGTTTCGTCGCCATCATGCTCGGCCGCTATAACATTCTGGCGATTACCTTGATCGAAAGCCCTGAGCAGCTCGTCGATATTGTCAGCGATCATATCGTTCCCATCGAAGGGGTTCGCCATACCGAAACCTCGATTGGCATCATGCCGATCAAATATGATTATCGCTGGGGCCGGATTTTGGACGACGACCCCGAAGATTAAACCAAACCCCTACAGACCTTGGAATTGGGCAGCTTTGCGCCGCGTGATCCGAATTGCGTCCAATTAATGCAGGTTTATTGCTTAATTGCGTAAAAAAATAGCCAACATATTACGAATACCTATTTACAGGACCCCCTTTGCGTGACAGAATGCGGACAAATTGGAGGACTGGTGATGACTATCCCATTGACCAAGCAGCAAGGTGAAGCGGTGTCGCCCGAAAGCCTTGTCGCCAGCGCGCGCGACCTTATCCCTTTAATCAAAGCCCATGCTCAAGAAGGTGAGGACAATACGTGTGTTCCCTCGGTTGTTGTCGATGCCATGAACGAGGCAGGTCTTTTTCGCGTCTTGCAGCCCAAAGCCTATGGCGGTTATGAAATGCACCCGCAGGTTTTCTACGATGTCCAAATGGCGTTGGCTGAAGCCGATATGTCAACCGCATGGATCTACGGCGTCATTGCCATTCACAATTTTCAGATCGCGTTGTTTGATCCGCAAGCCATGGAAGATGTTTGGGCGACAGATACATCGGTTCTAATTTCATCGTCCTACCAGCCCGTTGGTAAGGTCGAGCGGGTCGAAGGCGGTTTCAATTTAAGCGGTCAGTGGGGTTTCTCTAGCGGCTGCGACCATTGTGAATGGGTTTTCCTCGGTGCCATGATCCCGCCCTTGAACGATGGCGATCCACCAGACATGCGTACATTCATGCTGCCACGCAGCGATTATGAAATCCTCGACACCTGGCATGTCATGGGACTGAAGGCCACCGGCAGTAAAGACATTGTTGTCAAAGGTGCTTTCGTGCCGGAATACCGTACGCACAAAGCGGCAGACGGTTTTGCGGTCACCAATCCCGGCAATACTGGCGATGAAGCACCAATCTATCGCATCCCCTGGGCGCAGCTTTTTACCCGTGCCGTGTCAACGTCAACCATTGGCGCGACGCAAGGTGCGCTTGATGAGTTTTTGGGAATCATGGCTAAAAAAGTTTCAAGCAATACCGGCAAAGCATCGCGAGATGACCCGCCCGCTTTGGAAGCGGCTGCACTGGCCATGCAAGTCATCGATGAGCTCAAACTCGTTCTAGAGCGCGACATGAATTACATCATGGACTGTGTTGACAATGGCCGTGAAATTCCGCTCTCGGAGCGAATTAAGTTTCGCCACAATTCATCCCTCGTGCCAAGCCGCTGTATCGAAGCGCTCGATGCCATGATCACAGAATGCGGCGGCAAGGGTATTTATTTAGCTAATCCTATCGTCAGACGTTTCTTGGATGCCCATGCCGGCCGCGCTCATGTGGCCAACCAACCCTATCGTTATGCCCATAATTTGGCGGGCACTCACATGGGACAACCGAACCAAGATTTCTTTGTCTGAGGATAGAAAACTGGAACGATAAAAAAGCGGGCTATTAAGCCCGCTTGTCGTGTTGGGAAAACAATGAAGGGTGGGAGAAACGGCAATGACAGCGACCGGTATTCCTGAGGGAAACTATGTCGATATTTCAGGCGGATTGCAGCTTCATTATCACGATGTCGGAGAGGGCACGCCGATTGTTTTTGTTCACGGGTCCGGTCCCGGAGCGAGCGGCTACAGCAATTTCAAACAAAACTATTTTCACTTTGCCGAAGCCGGCTATCGCTGCATTGTGCCAGACCTTGTTGGCTTTGGTTATTCAAGTAAACCGGAAGGGCGGGACTACGAGCTCGATTTCTTTGTCTCGACTTTGAAGGAATTACTTGATCACCTAGAAATCCAGAAATGCGTTTTGGTCGGCAATTCCCTTGGCGGTGCCGTCTCGATCAAAATGGCTCTCGATCATCCCGACTTGGTTGAAAAGCTCATCATGATGGCGCCGGGCGGCATCGAAAGCAAAGAAGCCTATTTCAAAATGCCGGGCATCCAACGCATGGTCACCGAGTTTGTTGGGGGTACGCTGGATCAAGAAGGTCTTGGTGCGCTTCTGTCCATGTTGGTCTTTGATCCTCGCCATGTCACGCCATGCCTAATCGAAGAACGCTTCGGTGTTTTGCAAACGCAACCCGCCGATGTCTTGTCGCGTATGAGTGTTCCAGATATGGGCGAGCGACTTGGTGAGCTAATTTGTCCGATCTTGGGCTTTTGGGGTACGGAAGACCAATTCTGTCCCGCTACTGGTGCTCAGAAATTTCTCAAGCAATGCAAGAAAACCCGGTTTATTGAAGTCACCGAATGCGGTCATTGGGTGATGGTTGAATTTGCCGACATGTTCAACAAAGCCTGCCTCGATTTTTTGGCGGAGTAGAAGAGGTCGGCTGTGAACCAAGACAAAATCGAGCAATATGGGGATGACCTCTACGGCGCTTTGCGCGCCGGGCATACGCTGGCGCCGTTCACCACCCGCGAGGACGAGATCAATATCGATGATGCCTATCAAATCTCTCTTCGGTTTCTAAATCGCCGCCTCGCCGATGGCGAAAAGATCGTCGGCAAAAAAATCGGCGTGACCAGTAAAGCCGTTCAGGACATGCTCGGCGTTCACCAACCGGACTTTGGTTATTTGACCGACGCCATGGTCGTACTGAACGGGTCTGACTGTGTTGTCGAAGGGCGGCTCATCCAACCGCGCGCCGAAGGCGAAATCGCTTTTCGTCTGAAAAAAGATTTGGTCGGTCCCGGCATTGATGAAGCGGCAGTGTTGGAAGCGACCGAGGCTGTTTTTCCTTGTTTTGAGATTGTCGATTCCCGTATCGACGATTGGAAGATCGCGATTGAAGATACCGTCGCAGACAATGCTTCTTGCGGTGTCTTTGTGCTTGGTGAGCCGGGCGTTGATCCGCGTGACCTCGACCTTCCCAATTTGACCATCGAGCTTTTCAAAAACGATGAATTGATCAGCACCGGCAAGGGCGAGGCCGTGCAGGGCTCTCCGCTGACCGCTGTGGCCTGGCTTGCCAATACGCTCGGCAAATATGACATCCCGCTTAAAGCCGGCGAGGTCATCTTGTCGGGCTCCTTGGTGCCGCTGGAGCCGGTCGGGCCGGGCGATAAAATGTCACTCACGTTAAGCGATGTCGGCACGGCATCCGTTTCCTTTGTTTAGTTGGTGGATTGGGAAAGTTCTATGGCCTCTGAAAAAATAAAAACCGCCGTTATCGGATCGGGCAATATCGGCACCGACCTTATGTACAAAATTCTGAAGACCTCCAATGTTTTGGAGGTTGCGGCAATGGTGGGCATCGATCCGGACTCGGATGGTCTCCAACGCGCACGAGATGAAGGTATCGCCACGACCCATGACGGTATCGATGGGCTGGTCGCTCTGTCGGAGTTTTCAGATATTCAAATTGTCTTCGACGCAACCTCAGCCAAGGCGCACCTCCATCACGATGAGGTGCTGCGCGCCTATGGAAAAACCGTTGTCGACCTGACACCTGCCGCCATTGGCCCGTTCACCGTGCCGGTGGTCAACATGGAAGATCACTTGCAAGCCGATAATGTCAACATGGTCACCTGCGGCGGCCAAGCGACGATCCCCATCGTCGCGGCTGTCGCCCGCGTTGCCAAAGTTCATTATGCGGAAATTGTCGCTTCTGTGGCGTCGAAATCAGCCGGCCCCGGCACGCGTGCCAATATTGATGAGTTCACGCGCACCACCGCGCGCGCCATTGAAGAGGTTGGCGGTGCCGCCAAAGGCAAAGCCATCATTATTTTAAACCCCGCCGAGCCACCGCTCATCATGCGCGATACTATTTTCACGCTGAGCGAAGAGGTCGACGAAAAAGACATCGAGAAATCCGTCGAGCAAATGGTTGCCGATGTTCAATCTTATGTGCCCGGCTATCGCCTCAAACAAAAGGTGCAGTTCGAACGTTTCGGTTCCAATCGCCCGTTAAAAATCCCAGGCTATGGCGAATTCACCGGCATCAAAACGTCTGTCTTCCTCGAAGTCGAAGGGGCGGCCCATTACCTGCCAGCCTATGCCGGCAATCTCGACATCATGACGTCCGCTGCCATGGGCACCGGCGAACGCATCGCCCGGTTGAAATTTGGTGTGGGGGAAGCCGCATGATCGATCCGACAAAAGAAAAACTCTACATTCAGGACGTCACCCTGCGCGACGGCATGCACGCCATTCGTCACATGTATTCGATCAATCACGTGCGCGCCATCGCCAAAGCGCTTGACGAGGCAGGCGTCGATGCCATTGAAGTTGCCCACGGCGACGGCCTCTCGGGCATGAGTTTTAATTATGGTTTTGGCGCTCATACCGATTGGGAATGGCTCGAGGCTGTCGCCGATGTGCTTGAACGCGCGACGCTTGCAACCCTGCTTTTGCCGGGCGTCGGCACCATCGAAGAATTACGCCGCGCTTATGACATTGGTGTGCGCTCAGTGCGCATCGCGACCCATTGCACCGAGGCCGATGTCGCCAAGCAACATATCGGCATCGCCCGCGATATGGGCATGGACACAATCGGCTTTTTGATGATGTCGCATATGATTGAGTCTGAAACGCTTGCGGCGCAAGCCTTGCTCATGGAATCATACGGCGCTGAATGTGTTTATGTCGTCGATTCCGGTGGCGCCTTGGACATGGACGGCGTTGCTTCTCATCTCCAAGCGTTCGACCGGGTTTTGAAACCCGAGACCACCCGCGGTATGCATGCCCATCACAATCTGTCGCTCGGTGTGGCCAATTCTCTGGTCGCTGTTCAAAATGGCGCTATACGGATCGATGCCTCGCTCGCTGGTATGGGCGCCGGCGCGGGCAATGCACCGCTTGAAGTTTTCATCGCGGCCGCAACGCGCAAAGGCTGGAAACATGGCTGCGACTTGCACAAATTGATGGATGCTGCCGACGATCTCGTGCGCCCTCTTCAGGATCGCCCGGTTCGCGTTGACCGTGAAACCTTGTCGCTCGGTTATGCCGGTGTCTATTCAAGCTTTTTACGCCACGCCGAAACAGCCGCCGAAACATACGGTCTTGATACCCGCGAAATTCTGGAAGAACTTGGTCGCCGCCGCATGGTCGGGGGTCAGGAAGACATGATCGTAGACGTTGCCCTCGATATTTTGAAGGAACGCGAACAAGCTTAATAAATTGGGAGGATAGGCATGTCGGAAATTGCTAGCTTGGAACAACGTATTGCCCGACTTGAGGCGATTGAAGCGATCAAACAACTCAAAGCCCATTACCTCACTTCCTGCGACACCAAAAAACCGGAAGCCGTGCGCAATTGTTTTGCTGAAGGCGAGGTGCTGATCGACTATGAGGCCGTCGGCCAATTCACCAAGCGCGATGACTTTGTGAATATCTTCGAGCAATATGGTTGCCGCGACAATATCGTCGACATGCATCACGCTCACAACCCCGAGATTGAGATATTGGATGAGGGTCACGCCAAGGGCCGTTGGGAATTGTTTTTCTATACTTTTGACAAAGACAGTGGAGCGACCATGCAGCTGAGCGGCATCTACGATGATGAGTTCACGCGCGTGGACGGCGATTGGAAGATCGTGAAAACTGTGTTCCGCCGGATCTCAGTCTTAGGCGGTCAGATTGATCCCCAAGGCGAGGTCATACTGTCCATGGGGGCACCGACAATCTATTATTCTGCAAGCTGAATAAGAACCAAGCGGAGGTCTTCACATGACAAAAGCATTTCCTAATGGGGTGGCCCTCGTCATTGGCGGCACCGGCGGGGCAGGGGCTGAGATCAGCCGGAAGTTTGCTGAAAATGGCACCGATGTCGTTTTGACCTACCATAAGAATGTCGACAAAGCTGCCGAGGTCATGGCCGAAATTGAGGCTTTGGGACAGAAAGCCGATAGCCGCCAATTGACCATAGGAGACGGCGCGGGGGTCGAAGTTGTTATCAAAGACATTGCTGGGGCCCACGGCCGCATCCACTCAATAGTGGTCGCCGCCGGGTCAGACATCAAACAACCCTACATTGCCGAGATCACGCGCGAACAATGGAACGAAGTTGTTTCGCAAGACATGAACGGTTTTTTCAATGTGGTTTATGCAGGCATCCCGCATTTCCGGGCAAACGGTGGCGGCTCATTCGTTCACATCGGTTCAGCCGGTCATGATCGTTGGCCCGAGCGTGACGCCCTTTCTGTTGTTCCCAAAGCCGCCATTGAATCACTTGTCATTGGTATCGCGCGCGAAGAGGGTAAGCATAACATTCGTGCTAATTCGGTCCTGCTCGGTGTCATCGAAACTGGCATCTTCTTACGTTTGAAAGCCGAGGGTGTTTTCGATAAAGCCTGGGAAGACGCCGTCAAAGATGGCCTGGCCATCAAACGTTTCGGCGCACCGGAAGAGGTGGCTGAAGCTGTTGTCTTCCTGTCCTCGAACAAAGCCGCTTATGTTACGGGTCAAAGAATATCCGTATCCGGAGGGTATGGTCTGTAATCTATGGCACTTGGGGATGTTCTAACGGCGCCACAACCGGTCACGGAAACCCATTGGGACGTGACCGTCGATGTACTTGTTGTGGGTTCCGGCGGTGGGGCCATGACCGCCGCCATCACCGCCTATGATCGCGGCGCCGATGTGCTGGTCGTTGAGAAAGCCGATCATTATGGCGGCACAACCGCGATTTCCGGCGGCGGCGTTTGGATCCCCAACAACCACGATATCCGAGGAAACGAGGTTGGCGACACGCCCGAAGATGCCTATGCCTATATGAAAGACCTGATTGGCAACGATGTCGCTGACGATAAGATTCAAGCCTATGTCGACAACGCGCCGGAAATGATCGACTACTTGGAGGCCCGAACGAGCGCTTTGTTCAAAGCCGTTCCTTATTCCGATTACTTTCCTGAAAAGCCCGGCGGTAAACCGGGCTATCGCACTATGCAAGTCCAGCCGGTCTCTATGAGACAACTAGGAGACGATGCCGATCAATTGCTCACCTCGAGCCGCCAAGCGCTTCTGTTTAATCGCGTCAGCATGACCATCGATGATGTCTTGGCGATAAGGTATCGAAGCCGGGGTTGGCTGCGTCGGATCGTTTTCAACAATCTGCGGTACTGGACCGATATCCGTGCCCGTCTCAAAGGACCGCGAGATAGCCGTCTCTCATTCGGTTCTGCCTTGATCGCTCACCTGCGCCTGGCGCTCAAGAAACGCGACATCCCGCTTTGGCTTTCAGCGCCTTTTAAGCAAATCATTACCTCCGACAATCATATTGAAGGAGCAATCATAACGCGCGACGGCCGCGACATTGCGATCAAAACCCGCAAAGGCGTGATCATGGGTGCCGGCGGTTTTGAACGTAATGATGCTATGCGCGCGCAATATTTGCCTAAGCCAACGCAAAGCAAATGGAGCGCCTCTCATCTATCGAACACCGGCGATACAATTCAAGCCGGTATGGAAGTGGGTGCACAGACGGATCTCATGGATGCCGCCTGGTGGGGCCCATCGATTCCCGTTGATCAAGAGGATCATGCTAGGGTTCTGTTCTTTGAGCGCTCTTCCCCCGGCTGCATCATCGTCAATCAAGACGGCAAACGCTTTGCCAATGAAGCGCTACCCTATCTCGACTTTGTCCAAGCCATGTATGAAGCCGAGGCAGGCGGCGGTTCTTGCATCCCGGCCTATGTGATCTTCGATGCGGCTTTCCGCAAAAAATATTCCATGGGCCCGCTCTTGCCGACCATGGCCATGCCCGACGCCGCTATCCCGGCTCCCGTGCGCGAGATCCTATTCTGCGCTGAAACAATAGAAGATCTGGCTGCGAAGCTAAATGTGCCGGAACAAAACTTGAAAGACACCGTCGCCAATATGAACCGCTATGCGACGACCGGCAAAGACGAAGAATTCGGCAAAGGCGACGGCGGATATGATCGGGCTTTTGGCGACATTCACATAGAGGGCAATCCCTGTTTGGCGCCCGTCGAAAAGCCTCCCTTTTACGCCATGGCGATTTACCCCGGCGACATCGGCACCAAGGGCGGTCTGCTTACGGATAAACATGGCCAGGTAATGTCAGAAGATGGTGGCCCCATCAAAGGGCTTTATGCGGTGGGCAACAATGCCGCGTCCGTTATGGGGCGAAAATATCCCGGCGCTGGATCGACCATTGGCCCCTCTATGACCTTTGGTTACATCGCCGCGCGCCACATCGCCGGTAATTTGGATTAGGAGAACAAGATGGCTTTGCAAAAAGATCGTGTTGTCGTGGTCACCGGCGCCAGCCGCGGTGTCGGCAAAGGCATCGCGCTGGCTTTAGGCGCGACAGGCGCCACGGTCTATGTCACCGGGCGCACAACCGAAGAGGGGGCGGCCCCGCTGCCTGGAACGATCCACGCAACGGCTGATGAGATCAACAAGCGCGGTGGTACCGGCGTTGCAGTAGCCTGCGATCACAAGGACGATGAGCAAGTCAAAGCGCTCTTTGATCGTGTGCATGCGGAACAAGGCCGCATCGATATCCTCGTCAACAATGTTTTCTGCGTACCCGACGAACTGGTCCAACCAGGAC
>JAJFIN010000279.1 GCA_021774955.1 Alphaproteobacteria bacterium
CCGACCGGTTTTTCACGCGTTCCGCCGCCGGGTCCTGCGACACCCGTAACCGAAACTGAAATTGTTGCTCGTGATTTGAGCAGCACACCTTCTGCCATTGCCCGCGCAACAGACTCACTGACGGCCCCGTCGGTTACAAGAAGTTCAGAGGACACACCAAGAATGGTTTCCTTGGCTTCATTGGAATAAGTAACAAACCCACCTTCCACCACATCAGATGACCCAGAAATTTCGGTAAGACATCCGGCAATGAGACCGCCGGTACACGATTCCGCAGTCCCGATAAGCTGTTTGTTCGTACGGGCAACTTCAAGGACCGCTTCACTCAACGCTATAAGATCAGAAGAAAACATCATGCGTTCCTAGAATATCCAATAGGTCATTAGACATGCCAACCCGGCAAAGACACCCGCAAGGACGTCATCCAACATAATTCCCACGCCCCCTTTAACGTTTCTGTCTATCCAACCAATGGGCCAAGGTTTCAAAATATCGAAGAATCGGAAATAGAGAAACGCCATCAGCATCGCTGGCCCAGTAAACCCGCTAACCAGCAGCGTAATCCATTGACCCACCACTTCATCGACAACAACAGAAGAGGGATCTGCTTGCTCTTGCGCTTTGGCAAATTCTGCAGAGGCCCACACACCGACGGCAAACACAAGGATAGTCGCCGGGATAAGAAGTTTGATCCCACCTACATGAAAGAGCAGCACACCGAAGGGCAAGGCAGCAAGTGACCCCCAAGTTCCTGAGGCAGGGCGCAATAATCCCGCACCAAACCAGGTTGCGATCAAATTCACCGGTGAAAAAAAATTTAACTTTTCAGGAGGACTGACAAAAAACTTCATTCAATTCTTTCTATGATATTGGAGTGTTGCGACAGCTTGGGCCGCAATCCCTTCAGAACGCCCCGTAAAGCCGAGCCCTTCCGTTGT
This sequence comes from Alphaproteobacteria bacterium, assembly GCA_021774955.1. Lineage (GTDB taxonomy): Bacteria > Pseudomonadota > Alphaproteobacteria > M2410 > M2410 > JAJFIN01. The sequence continues at coordinate 939 of JAJFIN010000279.1, forward strand.
AGTTGCTTTGATGTTCACACGCGAGATATCGATTGCAAGCAGGTCAGCGACGCGCTGTCGCATCTCACCACGATAAGGACCAACCTTTGGCGCCTCACAGATGATCGTCACATCGACATTGGAAATTTGGCCCCCTGCTTCGGTGATTAATCGGCGCGCTTCCTCAACAAAGAGGCTTGAAGATGCACCGCACCATCGTTCATCGCTGGGTGGAAAATGAGCCCCAATATCCTCCAAACCCGCCGCTCCAAGCAGAGCGTCGACCAAAGCATGAAGCGCCACATCGGCGTCAGAATGGCCTGCAAGGCCAGACGTGTGCGGCACTGAGAGGCCGCAAAGCATCACATGATCACCGGTTTCAAAACGATGCACGTCATAGCCAAAGCCTGTTCTTACTTCTGCTGTCACATCAGCTTGCATTCCTTCCGACAGCAACGCTTCTGCAATTGCCAAATCATCTGGATGGGTGATCTTAATATTCGAGATATGATCTTCCACAAGCTTCACTGGGATCGCCATATATTCGGCAAGGGCCGCGTCATCGGTAAAATTCTCATGTGGAGCTGCACGGTGCGCGGCAAGTATTTTTTCAAAGGTAAAACCTTGAGGTGTTTGTGCCCGCCATATTTCGCCTCTATCAATCATTCCGCAGGAATGGCCGGCATCATCAACTTTGCGCAGCGTATCAGATGCAGGAATACCCGCAACGACAGCATCGTCCTCATACAAAGCTGAAATCACACGATCAATCGTATCCACACGGATCAATGGGCGGGCGCCATCATGAATTAAAACCAGGTCCGGGTTGTGGTCAGCTAGTGCATACAAGCCTGCTCTTACTGATGCCTGGCGATTTGCCCCGCCCGGGACCGCGTCAAGCAATTTGTCTGACTTTAACGAAAGGTCTTGAAATAGGTGTTGATCCGCTTCAGCGATGACCGGCTGAACGTGGGTAACGCGAGGATGCTCAAGAAAACACTGAATCGAACGTTCAAGAACAGTCATCCCACCCAACGTGCTATATTGCTTCGGCAATGCTTCACCAAATCGTTGCCCCCGCCCGGCGGCAACAATGACCACAGCCACGGAGCGGTCCTGGCTCAAAGAAGGGTCTGTCATTGGGAAAACCTTTGGCAATGGCATGACTCAAGAGAATAAAACTAGTAGGGACCCGCAACGTATTTGCCAAGACATGTTGGTTTCTGCGATTTGTGGCCTATCTCTTGCGTATTTGTTCACATTTGGTGGATTGAGTGCTATTTTTTGGGCATTCTCGTGATTTTGTATAAGTATTAGGCTAGTCGGAATGCAAGATGACAAAATAATAGGCAAAAACCAAGGTTTGCGCGTTGGTTCTATCAATCTCGACAATTGCGCGATACTCGCCCCAATGGCCGGAATTACCGATTTGCCCTTTCGTAAGATTGCTCATGAGTTCGGCGCCGGGCTTGTCGTCTCTGAAATGATCGCCAGCGAAGAGTTTGTCAGCGCCAAGTTAGAACCCCTCCAGCGCGCCATGGCCGCTAAAGATATCTCGCCACTCGCCGTCCAGATTGCTGGCAGGGAGG
>JAJFIN010000280.1 GCA_021774955.1 Alphaproteobacteria bacterium
CGTTCCGCTTCCCTTCTCAACCACCCGAAGGGCTACCATGGGTGAGAAGGGGAGCGGCCAACGCCTCGCCATCCGCGCGCGTCATGACGGAGCCCGATCCAGTACCTCGGATCAGTTTTCAACCGCCCGCCCTTCGAGACACTCGCTGACGCTCGTTCCTCAGGACGACGTTTTCTTTCAAAATCAACGGAGTCTGACCCCATTGATCCTTCTTCCTTGGACGGAATAAAAGAAGATAAACTCCTTTTCAGCCACGCATCTCTCACTCCCACGTCATCCTGAGGAAGGCCGATAGGCCTGTCTCGAAGGATCGAAGCTATATCTCTGCCATGCCTCCTTCGAGACGGATGTTGCACATCCTCCTCAGGATAACGCAGGAGTCTATGTAGGGTGTCCTGCCGTCGTAACCCCCCCTCACTTCCCCAGAAAATGCGCCAGCATTTATCAGGGGCCCAATAGCGGTGCCTTGCTGAAAAGAAAGAGAAGGGGCGCACAATTTGCGGCCAGTGCTGTGCGAAAGCTTCTCAAGTGACCCTTTGTTGATCGGCCATTGGACCCTCAATCGGGCCTGTGCCCGCGAAGGCGGGTATTGAGGGAAGCATGAGGAAGTGTTGTCAGACCTATTCCGAACGTGGATCCCCCGGCAACAACCGATCCGTCCACACGAGCGTCAAACCCTGTGTATCGTCGGGGTGAGTGACAAAGAGCCCATGAGACGGATCTTCACGCGCAATTCGAACGCCTTCGTCGATGAGAGCCTTTCGGGCGTGTTCCAAATCACTCACCAGTAACGCCATGTGATGCATGCGCGGTTTGACACCGGCCAAGCCCCAGACCTTTTCATCCGCCGTGAGATCAAACAGCGCAAATGCGCCATCACCGGTTGATAACACCAAAAACGGTTGGTCAGGTGAAGCCTCCGGTGCGTCCAGGATCACGTCGCCGGGCCAGAACGCTTTATAATGCTTTGCCGCTTCTGCTCGGTCAGCGACCTGGGCACCCCACCAGGCCACCCGTTCCACGTTGACCAGGGGATCTCTGTCAGGTGCGGGCAAAGCCGCCCCCTGGCGCGGATCCCATGCGCTAAAGTCACCATCAGCCCATTCGAGCCCAACCCCACAAGTCTGGCGCGGGATGCTAAAAACATAACCATCGGCCGCATCACCAACGACATCGATGTCATGAGCCGTGAGCCACAAGCGCGTATCTTCAATAGAATTTATCTGAGCGGCGAAGCCAAAGAGCCCCGGCCCCATGCGTGATAAAAACCGGGCCGGTGGGGCATCGTCGTGAATGGGCTCCATCAGTTCAATGACACTATCGCCAATCCATGCGCAGCCGCCCTTACGACCGACAAAGGCATCAGGCATCACCGAATATTCCAGCACCCGTAAACCACAGACACGCGCCAGCCAATCGGCCGCGGCCTTGTAATCGCGAACGATGGCCGACCCATGAAATGTCCATTTGAGTTTAGGGGCGTGTGGTGTTTTTGGTGCGCTCGCCTCAGCCAAGGCCTTCGCGTCCAATAGCCAAGAATTTAGCGCGCCGTTCTTGCCGCAAGATCTCAGGTGACTTGCCTTCAAGTTCTTTCAGCGCACGTTCAATCGTCGCACCCATATCGGCCATGATGGTATCGGGATCGCGATGAGCCCCGCCTATGGGTTCAGTAATGATGCCATCAATGATCTTGAGGTTCTCAAGATCCTGCGCGGTAATTTTCATCGCCGTCGCGGCGTCTTGGGTTTTAGCGCCGTCTGAGCCCGGCCATAAAATGGAGGCACACCCTTCCGGTGAAATCACGGCATAGATCGAATGTTCCAACATGAACACACGATTTGCCGCCGCCAATGCCAGTGCGCCACCAGAGCCGCCTTCACCAATGACAATCGAAATGATCGGCACGCCTAGCCGGAGGCAAACATCCGTTGACCGCGCAATCGCCTCGGCTTGGCCGCGTTCTTCAGCCCCAATACCTGGATAGGCGCCAGCGGTATCGACCAACGTAATCACCGGAAGATCAAACCGTTCCGCCAGGCTCATCAATCGAACCGCTTTGCGATAGCCTTCCGGCCGCGCCATGCCAAAATTATGAATCACACGACTTTGAGTGTCTGATCCCTTTTCATGGCCAATGACCACGACCGAGCGGCCGTTAAATCGGCCCAAGCCGCCTAGTATAGCCTGATCATTGGCAAAGTTCCGGTCACCGGCAAGCGGGGTAAAATCTTCGATCAGATGATCGACATAATTAGAAAAATGTGGCCGGGCCGGATGGCGCGCCACTTGCGTTTTCTGCCACGGGGTCAGTTTTTGATAGGTGTCCGAGAGAAGGGTCGCGGCTTTGCCTTCGAGGCGCGCAATTTCTTCTGCCACATCAATCGGCTGGCCTTCACTTTCCAACGTGTGGGACTTTTGGCGCAATTCTTCAGCCTGCCCCTCAAGCTCCGCAATGGGCTTTTCAAAATCGAGATATGTTCGCATGGGCTGACTGGGAGCGTTATAAGGTGGTTTCATCCACAAGGACCTTACCGAAAATTCGGCGGACACTGCCGCGCAAGGCACACATTGTCAACCAAGGACATAACTACACAAACTTAGGTCCGATTTTGACGAACTCAAGATCTAAAAGACCCTAACACGCTCGAGTATAAGCATAATTAATGGAAAGAGCCAGGGCAGCGGCCATCATGTTTAATGGGGGAAAAAAGACTTTGACGGATTGTCAGGTCTTATCGCCAACGACCGTGGCGAGATTGAGCGGTGTTTCACCGCTCACTTTTTCACTCAAAGGATGGCAATCTTCAACCACCTGTTTGAGACGCTCTTCCATCACATGGGTGTAAATCTGGGTCGTTGAAATATCGGCATGGCCGAGCATTTTCTGAACCGATCTGAGGTCCGCTCCACGTGCCAGTAAATGGCTGGCAAAAGCGTGGCGCAACGTGTGCGGTGAAACGCGTTTGGAATCAATGCCCGCATCCGTGGCAAGCTCTTTCAGCAATTGCCCAAACCGCTGGCGCGTCAAATGGCCTTCGCGGCCGCGCGATGGGAACAGGAATTTTGCTGTGTCGGCAGGCTCGCTGCCATCGGTATCAAGACGAGGTATGAAACGGTGACGCAAGGTCATGTAAGTTTCGAGCGCTTCTGATGCAGCTCCATTAAGCGGTACCACGCGTTCGCGACCGCCTTTGCCTTTGACGTAGAGCACAGGGTCTTCAGTGCGGGTCGCAGCAGCCGCAGCGGACAGCGGCAACTCAACTAGTTCAGACACACGCAGACCGGTCGCATATAAAATTTCGATCAGGCAATAGAGCCGCAACCCTTCAGGGTCTTGACCATTGCGCGAGCGCTTCCACGCCATCTCAATGAGCAGATCGACTTCTTCCTCGCCCATGATTGTTGGCAAAGGCCTTTTGCGCTGGGGACTGTCGATGACCGTGCAGGGATCATCTTGGCGCACGCCTTCAGAATAAAGAAACTTGTGATATTGCCGGAGCGCTGACAGACGGCGCGCCGCTGTCGAAGCGGCCAAGCCAGCTTCGTCTAATCTTTTTAAGTATCCTCGGATGGTATCGACATTGGCGCTCGCGGCATCAAGCCCGAGCTGAGCGGCATAGACAGCAAAGTCTGAAAGATCACGAGAATAAGAATCGAGCGTGTTCTGAGCAGCGCCACGTTCGGCACTGAGCATCTCTAAAAACGCCTCCACATGATGAAGGCCGCTTACGGAAGATTTGTCTACCGGGTCGAGTAAGGCCATTAAGCCTTATCGTCACCACCAGGTTAACAAAGCGTTAAGAAATATTAACGTTTAAAAACAAAGGCTTATCGGACAGCTAAAAGGGCTTCAGCCGCCAACAAGCGGGCTTCTTCTTCAAAACCGATTCGCATCAAACTCGATACGCCCTGATAGAGCACCGTTGGATGCGCTTTTCCGGGTCCTTCAGCACCCAAAGCAACCAGCAAATAGAGAACTGTTTCACCGACGCGCCCGGCACGCGATGCTGAATCCATATTGGCCAATATCGTTGGTTGCGGCATTTGACCGATCATCTGAACCGGACGTTCCAGGATCAATAGGCGTGCTTCATCTGGAATGCGGTGCCCAAGCGCTTCAAACATCCGCACCTCAACCACAGCACGCCGATATTGCGCATCATTTGTTGTGCCGCTGAGCCGGGCAATGGCGTTCCAATCGAGACCCACAATTTTAGCCTCAGGTTTCAACACTTGGATCACCGATCGGTAGGCGCGCAAATCATCGGCCAACGCGCCACCGCCGCCGACACGCACCTGATCTCGCACTTGATCGTCCATGAGTTGGAGCCAGGCATCGGCTTCATCAAGGAGGCCTGCCTGAATGAGCAGAGGCGCAAATTGCGCGGCGTAATTTTCTAACACACCATTGGCCGGAATGGTGCGCAGCACATCACGGTACAAGAACGGTAACACCGCACCCAGATTTCGGGCATCACTGTCAGCAATCGCTTCGACCATTGACGCCGCGCGCACATCCGGCGATTGACCATCAAAAGCCGCTTGGTAGAGAGCCGCGGACTTTAAACTCGGGTGTACCGGTTGCTCCGATTGCAGGTCATTGGGCACCTGATAAGTTTGATAGACATCGCGCAGAGTTTCTACGGGTATGGCACCTGATTGCACCGCCAACTCAAGGGCGTTCAGGCGCATCAGCGCGTCCGGCGCTGGCCCACTGAGACCCAACACATTGGCATCATTGGTTTGCGCGACCGGCTCAACACTAGCCTGCGCCACATGAACCAGCATCGGCAACGGCGCTTGGGTGAGCGCGACTTGTGGAAACTCTTCACCCGCGAGTTTCAATAGAGCCCAGTGCAGAGGATTTGTTGCGGCAATCTCGTCGGTCGGCAGGCCGGCCTCATAGGCAAGGTTGGCCACCAGCGTAAAAAAGTTCGGATCCTTGTCACCTTGTTCGGCAATCAGGTCAGACGACAGACTGGCGGCATTGACGTCGCCAACCACCAGATAACAAAAGGTCCGAAGCTTTGCCCAATAGATGTCGTCAGTGCGGGTGCGCATGCGCGCCGCGATCACGCAAGCTTCATTGGTGTTGTCCTGCAACAGATAAATCTTTGAGCGAATTTTCAACACACTCGGACCGTTGCCACTTTGCGGCAACGTGTTGGCCACCGCCAAAGCATCGTCAATCAAGCCCGCTGCATAAAGCCGCTCAATACGAAGCGCCGACAATGATTTACCCGACGTCGCCCCTTCGGGATCGTAGGTCCTTGTCAGCAATAAACGGCGCGAGAGGTCACGGACCAACGGCGAGGATCGCAGGGTCGGCAATTGCGAAATGAGGCTCTCAACAACAAGCGGTTGCGTGCCTGCCCACATATCCAAGCCAAACCCACCATCAGCCAGACGGAGCGTGCCAATGGGCACGATGTTTACCGCACTCAGAGTGCCAACAGTAACCGCATCCTCGCTGCCCGGGGACGGCGGCAGGGATCGGATCGAACCTTGTCGCGGTCCTGACCCTGAAGAGGGGCCTTGTTGAGTGTCTTCCTCCGGCACATCTGAGAATAAACTGACCGGCGCACCCGACGCGTCTTCAGCCTCATCTTCTGACGAAGGACGCGTAGCCTCAGCGGCGGCTTCATCCTGGCCATGGCTCAGCGACGCACTCGAGAGTACGAGCCCGAGCCCCACCACCAAAGCGGCACCAAAACGGCCCCTAATCTGGGAATTTGTCATCTGAGAGAACTTTTTCCACCGCGACTGCCGGTGCCGGTATAGAATAAGCATAAATTGCAAGTGCCCCCACACCCACTACCATAACGATCAAAATCGCAAGAATTATCCGCATTATTGTTCAGGTCCATCCAAGAGTTGATGTTTACTTCCCCACATCACTGCCACAAATTCTCTAGCATATTAATACGGCCTTTGTTAGACCGCCCGGAGCCCAGGGTTCAAATTCACAATTGCTGGTGGAAAAATGGTGTGAGAGTCCATATTTTTAGCAATTCAGCACTTCTGATCGCTGGCTTTGAGGTGAATTGAGTAACAAACACAGGTTGAGAATTTTGAGCGGATCGAACAACAATATTGAATTACCCGTAGATCAGCGGTCGATTGTCCTGGTTGGCATGATGGGCGCCGGAAAATCGACGGTTGGACGGCGTCTTGCGCAATCCATGCGCTGCCCGTTTGCTGACGCCGATGCCGAAATCGAGGCCGCTGCCGGAGAATCTATTGAAGAGATTTTTGACAAGCGCGGTGAAGATGTCTTTCGCCAAGGCGAGCAAAAAGTGATTGCCCGTTTGCTGAATGGCGAGCAATCGGTACTGGCAACCGGCGGTGGCGCTTTTATGTGTGAGGAAACCCGGACGCTGGTTGCCAAACGAGGCATTTCAGTTTGGTTGCGGGCTGAATTTGATTTGTTGTTGGAGCGGGTTTCGCGTCGCAACAATCGACCCTTGCTAAAAAAGGGTGATCCCGAGGCAACCTTGAAGCACCTCATCGAGGAACGTTATCCCTATTACGAGCTGGCTGATATCACGGTCGATACTCAAGATGGTCCGCACAAGATCACCGTCGATGCCATCCTCGATAAGTTAGAATTATTTTACGACTCCCATGGGATCGAAAAGCGCCTTCCATGACCAAACGACCATCGACGGCACGCTCTGACGAAATTGTCCATGTCGATTTAGGAGCGCGCAGTTACGACATTCATATCGGAGCGGGTCTTTTGGATCGCGCGGGTGTCTTGATCAAACCATTGCTCGGTGACGGTCGCGTGGCCATCATTACCGACGAAAACGTTGCCAAACATTTTGTTCAGCCGCTAACAGCGAGCCTCGATAAAGCCGGTATTGGTCACACATTGATCACACTCCCCCCCGGCGAAGCGACAAAACAATTTTCTATGCTCGAAGACGTTTGCACCAAGCTTTTGGATGCCAAGCTCGAACGCGATGACATGGTGATCGCCCTCGGTGGTGGTGTCATCGGCGATCTAGCGGGCTTCGCTGCAGCCATCTTGCGGCGTGGAATCGATTTCATCCAGGTACCAACAACGCTGCTCGCACAAGTCGATTCGTCCGTTGGCGGAAAAACCGGCATCAATACGGCGCATGGCAAAAACTTGGTCGGCGCCTTTCATCAGCCGCGCCTGGTGTTAGCCGATATCGATACGCTCGACACATTGCCGGAACGCGATTTTCTGAGCGGCTATGCCGAGGTGGTAAAATACGCCCTCATCGATGATCCAAAATTCTTTGACTGGCTTGAAGCCAATGGGTCGGCACTCGTCAGCGGTGACAGGCACGCCCGCGTTCACGCCATCGTCACCGCCTGCAAAGCAAAAGCGCGGATCGTTGCCCAAGATGAACGAGAGCAAGGCTGTCGCGCGCTGCTCAATCTCGGGCATACTTTCGGCCACGCCCTTGAAGCTGAAACCGATTTTTCTGACCGCCTCACCCACGGTGAAAGTGTCGCGATTGGCCTGGTCATGGCGCATCGCTTCAGCCAAGCCCAAGGTCTGATGTCCGGTCAGGATTGCACCCGTATCGAAAACCATTTCAAAGCGATGTCCTTGAAAACCATCCTCAGCGATATTTCCGGTCCAGCCCTTAAACCTGAAGCCCTGCTTGACCATATGTATCAGGACAAAAAGGTCTCAAAGGGGCAGCTTACCTTCATTCTTTCTGAAGGTATTGGTAAAGCCTTTATTGCTAAAAATAGTGCATCAGATCAGCTCCTCACGTTCCTTACAAAACAGGTCTAACGATGGAACCGCTCGCTTCTTCCCTAACCAGCCTTGGTGTTGGCTCGCTCATCTTCATGAGTGCGCTCATCGTTTTTCTGTTGTTTCTGTCGGCATTTTTCTCCGGTTCTGAGACAGCCCTGACGGCCGCTTCGCGGCCGCGCATGCATAAGCTCGAGCAAGATGGCGACAATCGCGCCAAACGCGTGAATCTACTAATTTCAAATCGCGAAAAGCTGATCGGGGCGATATTGCTGGGCAACAATCTGGTCAACATTTTAGCCTCAGCATTAGCAACCGTTGTCTTACTCCAATTGTTCGGCCAAGCCGGCGTCGCCTATGCAACGTTGATCATGACCGCGCTGATTCTAGTCTTTTCTGAAGTGCTCCCAAAAACTTTGGCCATCGCACGAACCGAATGGATGGCCATGGGCGTCGCTCCG
>JAJFIN010000029.1 GCA_021774955.1 Alphaproteobacteria bacterium
CCACTTTTCGAGGTTCGGGAATGAGCATGGTGCCTTTGCCAAGACGCTTATGCATCGCTTGCGGGATGGGTACAGTTTTTCCGTGGCTCGGATGCTGCTGCTCCAGTTTCATCCGCCAAGTTTTACCCTTAGCGAGTTTCCATTTGACTTTACTCATTGGTATTACCTGTCACATGATTTTCAGTTTATCAAACGATAACCGTACTCTGTTTATCTCTGCTAATTCTATCAATGACTCAGCAAGTAGGGTGCGTTAGGGATGTATCCTACGAGGCCGGTAGAGCAAACGATGGATTAGCCAACACGATTTCTCGAATATCTGAGAAGAAGGACAAGAGATTGAACTCAGTAATCGGTGCGTCACCAGGATGTGAGCTGTGGCATCGCATCTCAAAACAACTTCGTAACCGAGTATACTGGTTCCCGTCAATTAGTTGCATGCCCTCGATAACCCGCAAGATGATGTTATCAAAGACCTCACGCAACTCACTGAGTGACCCAACGTTCTGTGGGCTTGAAAATCGTTTGAATTTACCTTTCTTCTGGCTCGCCATGGATGACGACATCACGTTGAACTTATCGATGCCAATGTTATCGATTTTGCGGTGGATGCGGTCAATGGCTGCACACCATCCCAATACGACAGCTCCGCGATAAAGCTTATGCCTCGCGCATTCGATAGCCTCTTTCAGATACTCATCCTCTATCGGATCGGCCAACCCTTGGACCACAGTAACCAACAGCGGCGACGAGGGCAGTGTGTCTGGTTGGCTTTGGATCGGGAGGATTAGGTCTTGACGAAAATGCTTCAGAATCAAATCAAGCGTTTCAATATACGACTTCTTGCGGTTATTAGGGGCGCTGAGCTTAAGTAACCGTTGGAATGCAGATTTGTAGGAATCAAGAACTTCCGCCGCCAACGACGAATTCTGATTGATCCACGGTTGAAGCTCCTTTAGCCAAGATGAAGCGAGTTCCTCGGCTTTGTTACGAAGATCTATCTTGGCAATCTGCTCGCGTTGTTCGGCTCTGATCGCTTTGCGAAGAACTCTCAAACGCACCTGCATCTGGCGGATTTCATTGAGCATCTTACTTTAGCTCTTTGATGAGCTCCGCCAGTTCCTTCCGCCCATCCTCAGAAAGGCGGATCACTGACAAAGTCTTGTTGTATTTGCTGAATTTGTCAAAGAGGCTCGCATTGTTCTTGAAATTCGCTGAGAAGTTCTTTCCGTCATAGCACTTTCGAGCCTGGCATTCATCGCGGACTTCTTCTCCATTGAACTCGAATTCCCCTGTATGCAGTGCCGATTCTAGGGCACGCAGAAGACCAACCCGAACTTGTGACTCGGCAGCCCGAGTCGTCTTGAGGTCTTCGTAGAGCGGTAGAAACGCCTTGCCATCTTTGTAAAACACTTGATTCAAGTCATCAACAGAGAGAGAGTATTTCTTTAGAAACTTCCGTGCCTTGATATGGATGTCGGCCTGCTGGATATCCTCCTGGTGTTCGATTTCGTCGCTGACTCCATGTGATTCACCTTCTTCGTAGGTGGTCACTGGAGTTGGCTTTACGTTTGGTGCCCGCGCCGGAGCATTCACTCCCGCCAAGTGATCTGACAAGAGAATCTCGAAGCATTTTTCTTGTAGGTTGTCTGGACAGTCCTTCGCGATGGATGCAAATTCTTTGACCTTGTCTTTTATGTTATCAGTCATAGTCGTCCCCAATACATCTTTCAATACAGTAGCCTCATGGAGGCTAACGCGTGATTCTGTAAACCGCAAGAATATATATGCCAACTTAATTATGTTTTATGCAACTGCGTAGAGCGAGCATAGCCCGTCTACTCAATAATAAGGTGCATAATTGTGTCTCTTGTGCACAGCAGAACGCTATCGCCGTACTACGCCGTCATCGTCGCCTGTTGGCTCGGCGGTGACTGTAATGTTTACAAACACCGCATCGCTTGCATCGCCATTGACAGCTTGGCCTATGCAGCGAAAACGTGGCACGCCTTCGATAGCAGGGGTAAACGATACCGAAGTAGGGCTGACCTGATTGAGTTGAATAGAAGCGCCTTGTACTTGGTCGATTACGAAAGTTTCTACATCGACCGAGCCGGTGCTGCTGCACGTTAGTGTCATTGTATCGCCTATAGCAACGGTAGACGAGCTGGCGGACATCGACACTTCTACACCGCTGCTGCCGATTTGTGTTTCACAAAATGAAATAACTTGGAACAATCCGTCGCTAGCAGTTAACACAAACCGCGCAGTTCCCTCGCGAGCAGCTGTAAAGTTTGTATTTGGTAGTGTGGGATCGGTAATGGTTCCCGCTGACGCTGGTTCAACGATCCACAAATAAGTTGGGATGGCTCCGGGGCTACGCTGATTGGCCGACAAACCGCCCATCTCACCGACCTCCATCTGCCTTGGGCAAGATGGCTCAATCGAAATAGCACTGCAGCCAGCCAGCGCCATGGCTGCTACACCTGCGACAGAGCACACAATACGCTGCGCAGCGCTAATGCATAGTGGTTGACGGTTTCGACAGATAGGCTTCACAACAAACAACTTCACTTCCCCAATCTTGTCGGCAGAGTTACCAAACTAACAAAAATATGATACACATTACAACAGCTTGCGATTGCACGCCGCTCGTTGTTTCTCGCTCATAATAGCAGAAAGCGTGACGTAATACCGCGCGGGCTAAAGCCCGCGGCTCAGAAGACAACCTTGAAAGTTATACATTCGTGATGAAAATGTACTAAGCAGTTCGCTCAAAAAGAGTCGCAACCCCTTGGCCCACACCCACGCACATCGTAGCTAATCCTTTTGTTGCGTTTCGTCGTTTCATTTCGTGCAGCAACGTGGTCGCAATTCGAGCACCACTAGCGCCAAGTGGATGACCTAATGCAAT
>JAJFIN010000281.1 GCA_021774955.1 Alphaproteobacteria bacterium
CGTCTCTCGGCGCGGCCCGACAATTTATGCACATCATCAATCCACTTGCGCATCCGTTCATCAACAGATTTTTGCTCCATCTCTTCGATCATTTTGGGAGACGGCCCCAACCCTTCAATGGCCACAAGTTTTTTTACGTTCTCTGGATAGATCCCCGCATAACGTACTGAAAGGCTACCGCCGAACGAATGACCGATAATCGTCACCGGTGCTAAATCTAACTGATTGATGAGTTGCGTGATGTCATAAACAAAATCGGAAAAATAATAACTGCTACGTGCCCATTCCGAATCGCCGTGTCCCCGCAAGTCTGGCGCAATGATATGATAATCTTCACGGAGATCGCGGGCAACATAGTCCCAATTGCGGCAATGATCGCGGCCCCCATGAATAAGCACCATCGGAGGCGCACTCTCGTTGCCCCAATCGACATAACGAAGTCTTAACCGTTGCGAAAAGTAGCTGTGAGACGTTGGCCCAGGGCCTACCTGCGACATGAACACAAACCTCAGTATGCTGTTCTAGTGGGAAAATTCTTTGTGTAGTTTATATTGGCCATCATTCAAATCGCCGAACATCTCCATGACTTGCGGGTGCCGTACGGGTTCTCCCGAACGGTCGGGCAAAAGGTTCTGTTCAGATACATACGCAATATATTCACTTTCCTCATTTTCTGCGAGTAAGTGATAGAAAGGCTGATCCTTCCTTGGTCTTATCTCTGCTGGGATTGCGTTGTACCATTCGTCCGAATTATCGAATGTCGGATCAACGTCATAGATAACACCACGAAACGGGAAGACCCGATGGCGCACCACTTGTCCGATCGTAAACTTTGCTTGGCGATTCAACATGGAATTTCCGACACTCAATTAAAACTCACAGACGCCCCATATTGGAGCGATTTGATTGACAATTCTAACCTGAAATCACTCAGATGGTAAGAATTTTGAAGATTTGTCCAAATGAACCATTCCAAACGATAAGCTAACCGCCACGATCACCACTATCTAAGCTATCAAACCATGAGGCTGAAATGACAAATTTCAACGAAAAAACGGTCTGGATTACAGGAGCATCATCTGGCATTGGCGCAGGCCTTGCGCGTCAATTTGCGAAACAAGGGGCTCATTTGATTTTGTCCGGTCGGCGCGCCGACGCCCTAGCTGTTGTTAAACGGGAATGTGGTGCGTTTGGTTCAGGCGATGTTACAATCCTTACCTTTGAAACCACAGATTATGACAGCCTCACTAGGGTAGTAGAAGACGCCATAGCGTTCAAAGGTCGAATAGATTGTCTCGTTAACAATGCCGGAATATCTCAACGCTCCCTGGCCCTCGACACGGGCATGGATGTCTACCGAAAAATTTTGGATGTCGATTTCTTTGCACCGGTTACTCTCACCAAATTGGTCCTTCCCGGCATGATTAAAAACGGCGGTGGTTTGATTTGCGTAACGACAAGTGTTGCCGGTAAAGTTGGGTCAAAGATGCGTTCTGGGTATTGTGCGGCGAAACATGCTTTGCACGGATTTTTTGATTCATTGCGAGCGGAACTATATGATGACAATATCCGCGTCTCACTAATCGTTCCAGGCTATGTGCAGACCAACGTGACTATCAATGCAATCACCGCTGACGGTTCACCAAATCAAAAAAGCGAAGCAGAACACGCCAAAGGCATAAGTCCTGATGCTGCCGCAACGCGCATCGTTTCCGCTTTGGCTAAAGGCAAAGAAGAAATCTATATTGGCTCTGGAGCAGAAATGCTGGCGGTCCCTTTGAAACGCTTCTTCCCCGGCGCCCTGTCACGCATGACCCGAAAGCAGGACATTGAGGGCATGGTTTGACGCTTCAGCCGACCTCAGTTCGTCATCAAAAGTTGACCTACGCGCATTTTTCTGGTCATTTTCAACAAAACAATGAGAGCGCAAGTGAGTAAACGCCATGACGCAGCTAAAAGCCGTCATCATTCCAGTGACCCCCTTTCAGCAAAACTGCACACTTTTTTGGGATCCCGAAACCATGAAAGGTGCGGTAGTCGATCCGGGTGGTGACCTGGATCGCATCGTTGAGAATATTGAAAAGAACAACGTCGAACTGGAAAAAATCCTCATTACCCATGGCCATATGGATCACGCCGGCGGCACGCTTGACCTGGCTGAGCGCTTTGGTGTGCCTATTGAAGGCCCGCACAAAGATGATATTTTTTGGATCGACAAACTTGAAGAAGCTGGCAAGCAATACGGTATTCCAGGTCGCATCTTTACCCCAGACCGTTGGCTTGAGGGAAACGACACAGTTACAGTCGGTAATTTAACATTGGATGTTCGCCATTGTCCCGGCCATACGCCTGGCCATGTCATATTCTATCACGAACCGTCAAAGCTTGCGATTGTTGGCGACGTCTTGTTTCAGGGATCAATTGGCCGGACTGATTTCCCAAAAGGTAATCACCAGCAATTGCTTGATTCCATAAAGAACGAACTCTGGCCACTGGGCGATGAAATCAATTTCGTTCCAGGACACGGTCAAATGTCGACGTTCGGTCACGAACGCAAGATGAACCCATTTGTTTCAGATTTTGCCTTGAGCATGGAGCAAGATTAAAAAATCTTCAACCTTTGCGCCCGACGAAGAAGAACTGGCTTACACTGAAGAAATGTTGCCCAGCGTTCCCCAGAGCTACAAGATCTTGCGCCCAGGCTTCCGCTTCATCTTCAGTGACCCCTTGTCGGCCAACAGAAAAAGACTGGATATTCCTAAGCATACCATAGGAATAGGTGTTGGCGTCGTAGTGGTGCTCTACCATGGTGTAGGGAACAACCCGGTCTAGAATTAGTCCTGATTTATCAAAAATTGATCCAAGCCGTCGAGGTAAGAAAGGGTCCGACAAATGCTCGTCCCACGCCGACATCACTTTGCGCATGCGAGCGGGATCTGAATTGTGCCAGACCAAAGTTTCCCAATCGGTTGCCAGAATGACGGCTCGACCTCTGGCCTTTAATACCCGGGCAACTTCTTCAGTTGCTTTTGCAACATCGGGTACATATTCAAACACTTGCGTTGAAAGCGCTGCATCAAAGGCACTGTCTTCATAGGGAAGGCTCTCAGCGCTACCTTCATCAAACAAAACCTGTTCAAGCCCATCGCATCGCACTTGGGCGAGAGCCAGCATGTCCGGGCTCTGATCGAACGCCGCCACCTTCCCCGTAGGGCCTACACCATATGCCAAGTCAGCGGAGAGATAACCGGGACCACAACCTATGTCGATAATGCTTTCACCACCACGCGGGGCAACCAACTCAAGTGCCCGAGCGCGACGCTCTACAAACACTGACTTCCTATACAGGTTGTCAATGCCACGGGATCCACCTGCATCAAACTTCAGACCAGTGCTCATAACGCACCCCCAAACATCTTGCTAACGGTGTGGCTATTTACTCTCCACTTTCACCCCGCATGGCCAGGTGCGCTTGATCGACAACGTAGGCACGAACAGCCTCAGCGTCTTCTTCACTCATAAAGTCTCCGAAGGGTGCCATGCCGTTATCAGCCAATGCGCCATGCAGAACCACATCATTCCATGCTTGCGTATCAGAAAGGAATGCCGAACGCCGCAAATCAGGAATAAGACCGCCACCAACGGACGAATCGCCATGGCACACACCACAGAACTGCGCGTACTTATTAACACCATGGGTCAATTGTTCAGCACTCGCCTCCAGAACGGGAGGATCAAAGGCCGGCGGCTCGCCTGCTTCAACTGCAGGTAACTGGTTTTTACCACCTATCTTAAAGGTCAGCACACGGCTTAAATTTGGTAGGCTTTCAGGATTTACAAAGTATCCTGCTGCAAGAGCAAAAGCACCACCCCAGCCAGCCATGATTGTAACATATTGCTCGCCATCAATTTCATAGGTAATTGGCGGTGCAACAATTCCCGTTTGGGTCTTAAACTCCCACAGCTTGTCGCCATTATCTGCCCGGTAGACAACAAATCGGCCATCTGCCGTTCCTTGCAACAATAGATTACCTGCCGTTGACAATGCCCCCCCATTCCAGGGACCTTCATGCTGAATACGCCAGGCTTCTTTCTGCGCAACGGGATCCCAGGCACTCAGATGTCCCTTGAGCAATGGCTTCAACGCTTTACGTCCCGCTGCATCTGAAGGCAATGCTGCAGCCAGCCAATCAATCGCGACGTTCCATCGACCAGGTGTATATTCAAAGTTCGCGTCATGTCCGTATACAAACGGCATGTCCAAAGCTGGAATATAAACCAATCCAGTCTGTGGATTGTAGCTCATCGGATGCCAATTGTGGCCACCATAGGGTGCTGGTGACTGAACAAAGGGTTCGTTCTTAAACCGTGCGCCTTCGACTTCAACAGGTCGCCCGGTCTGCTTATCGACATGGGTCGCCCAATTGAGCGGTACATAAGCTTCAGCAGAAATAAATTCTCCCGTCGCCCGGTCGATCACGTAGAAGAAACCATTCTTCGGTGCTTGCATCAAAGTTTTGCGCACCACGCCATCGATCTCAAGGTCGGCCAAGATCATATGTTGAGTTGCTGTGTAATCCCATGTTTCACCGGGCGTCGTTTGGTAGTGCCAAACATATTCGCCAGTCTCTGGACGAAGGGCAACGATGGACGAAAGGAACAAATTGTCGCCACCACCCGGCGAACGAATTTGTTGGTTCCAAGGCGAACCGTTGCCAACACCTATGTAAAGCAGGTCAAGCTCCGGATCATAGGCCATGGAATCCCAAGCCGTACCACCACCACCATACTTCCACCACTCACCGTTCCAGGTCAGGGCAGCCATCTTCATGATATCATTTTCAAATGGCTCATCAGGATTGCCTGGTACGGTATAAAACCGCCATGCTTGCTCTCCGTTATCAACATCATAGGCAGTGACATAGCCGCGCACACCGAGTTCAGCGCCACCATTACCGATGATCACTTTGCCTTTAACCACACGCGGTGCACCCGTGATCGTGTAAGGTTTGGTTCGATCAATCGTGTTAACCGACCAGGCAACCTCGCCGGTCGCCGCATCGAGCGCGATAAGTCTACCATCAATGGTGCCAACAAAAACTTTGCCTTGCCACACCGCCACACCACGATTGACCACATCACAACAGGCATAGACACCCCACTCGCGTGGAACTTCGGGATCATAGGTCCAAAGCATTTCACCCGTACGCGGATCAAGTGCGTAAACAATGCTCCATGTCGAGGTCGTATACATGACCCCATCGACAACAATCGGCGACGCTTCAACGCCGCGATTGGTCTCAAGGTCAGCAAACCAAGCAAGCCCAAGTTCACCGGCGTTCGCGGCATTGACTTGTGTCAACGGAGAAAAGCGCTGCTCATCATAAGTTCGCCCATGAGCCATCCAGCTTCCTGGTTCGGAATCGGCATTGATGATGCGCGCACCATCAACAGCGGCCACACGCTGTTCAGCGGGAGCTTCATTCTCAGCAACAGACACTTCTTCTTCAGTTGGCGCATCTTCTGCTTGTTTTGCTTGATCATCACCGCAGGCAAAAAGTAATAAAGACACCGCTCCGATTGCCATCAGATTCCACGTCGAACGCATTGAGATCATGAGATCCTCCCCGTTATCATTGTTGGATGCTTGTTACGTGTGCCGAATACAAACGTTTTCGTGACGTCTGCAATTATGGTTACCAAAACAATACTGAGCGACAGGGCCACGGATTACAAGGGTTAGACATCAAGAAACGCTCTTCGCGCCACTCTTCTTCCACACCGTACAAGCGCTCTAATCCTAGTTGAACCCATCACTTAGGAAATTATTTAGGTTGCTATTCTATCTTATTGCACGCTATCAGGAGCCCGTTTTAATGAAATTTGGACGCCGCAAAAACATAACCATAGACCGCATCCTCAATGCCGTTGAGGAATTGGACTCTGGATTTGCAATCTACAGCGTCAACAAAGAACTCGAATATGCCAATCGAGCAGCCATTTCCAGCTGGCCAACATTTTATGAAATGCTTGCTCAAGGGTATTCGCAACGAGAAGCCATCGAGGCTGAAACACGCCTGCAATATCCGGATGCCTCCAAACAAGAATTTGAAGAGATCGTAGACTATTCTGAAAAAGCCTTTTCAAGCGAAAAAGCCGTAGAACTCAGCACCCAAGACGGTCGGGTCATCCAAGTTTATCATGCGCCCATGGGCGAAGCTGGTATTGTCGGTGTTAGCGTGGATGTAACCTTGTTGAGGCTGCGCGAAAGAGACCTAAAAAAGGCACGTTTTGAGGCTGAGGCAGCAAGCAAAAGTAAGTCCGAATTTCTAGCTTCCATGAGCCATGAGATTCGCACGCCCCTAAATGCAGTCTTAGGTATGGCCCAATCCTTAGCCAGTGACGATCTAACACCTGACCAGCAAGAACGCGTTTCCCTGATATTGGAATCAGGTCGAAACCTCATGATCATATTAAATGACGTTTTGGACCTCTCCAAGATTGAGGCTGGAAAGTTAGAAATCACACCGACAATCGGTGACCTATCGCTTCTCCTCAGCCAAACCACACAATTGTTTGATCACAATGCCCGTGAAAAAGGCCTCGCCCTCAACTTGCACATTGACGATCATCTCTTTTTGCCCCTCTTGTTTGACACGGTTCGCGTCCGGCAGTGCATTGCGAACCTTATCTCTAACGCCGTCAAATTCACCGAGACCGGTCACATTGACGTAAGGGCTGATATCGAA
>JAJFIN010000282.1 GCA_021774955.1 Alphaproteobacteria bacterium
TTCTCTCAGTATACCTTGATCCAGCGCCTCACACCGTGCGTGGATTAGCAACTAAACTTGATGCTTCGAAAGCGGCCATCACGCGCGCCCTCGATACTCTGGGGCGTATGGACTATGTCCGCAGAAAGCGGGACGACGCAGATCGCCGAAATGTACTTGTTCAACGAACGGTAAAGGGGGCGGTTTTTTTGAGTGAGATTGCTGACATTGTTCGGTTAAGTCAGGAAAAAATGGCGAGCGAGAAACCCGATGATAAATCGTTGGAATTAGGTGCGGACGTCCGTGAATGAATGATTCTTTTGATCGGCGTGTAACCCCCATCCGTGATGACCTTGCAGCTGAGTATTTGAGAGACCAAATTCAAGTTGATCGGTATACGTCGGGTATTCAGATGCAGATAAAGACCGGCTTTGCAGATCTACGCAAAACCCCGTCGGAGAAAGCCAGACTTGATACTCAATTATTGTTTGGTGAAACCTTCACGGTCTATGACGAGGACGGAGATTGGGTTTGGGGTCAATGTGAAACCGATGCCTATGTTGGATACACCGGGCGTTGCAATTTGTCGCCGATCAAAAACCAACCAGAGCACTTCGTAACTGCCTTACGGACCTATCTTTACCCCGGTCCCGATCTGAAACTTCCACCTATTGCGCTTTTGAGCTTGGGTTCTCGCGTGTGCATGGACAGCGCCGAAAAATTCGCTAATGAACGCTTCGCTAAAGTCGATGGGGGTTATGTATTTGCCAAACACATTCAGCCGATTGACGATTTCGTGTCTGATTATGTGTTTGTTGCAGAACTGTTTCTTGGCACGCCGTATTATTGGGGAGGACGCACGAGTATCGGGCTAGATTGTTCGGCTTTGGTGCAGCTAGCTGTTGCACGCCTGGGTTTGGCGTGCCCTCGTGATACCGATTTGCAGGAGACAATGTTGGGCGAGGAAATATCGGTTGCCAATGGCTTTGGGGATCTTACCAGAGGTGACTTGGTTTTCTGGCGCGGGCATGTTGCGATTATGGTGGATTCACAAAGTATGATCCATGCCAATGCAACCAACATGGCGGTTACGATCGATCCACTTGCTGAATTTGCAGCAGGAATCGAGCCGAGTGAAGGCCCCGTCACATCTATTAAACGTCTTCGATAGCACAGGGTCCACAAAGAAAACGGCGAGCCTCGACCCGCCGTTTAAAATATTATCAGATTTTTATTCTGACGATTTCTCCTTAGTGACCACCATCAGCTTCATCAGAAGAGGTCGGCGCAACGGCATCATGAGTGTCTGGCACTGTGTCGTTGATCGTATCATCTGTAGCATGATCAAGTGCGCCTTGTTGTTCAACCGCTATTCGAGGGGCGGGAAGCGCCACTGGCGTATCACTCAAGGTTCGAAGATAGGCGATTACATTGATCCGTTCTTCTTCTTTACGAAGTCCTGGAAATTTCATGCTTGTGCCTTTGAGGTACTTGTTTGGGCTTTTCAAGAATTGATCTAACATCTCAAAATCCCAAGAAGTGTCGAGGGAAGACATGGCAGAGGAATAACGCATACCGTCAACCGAGGCCGTTGGCCTACCGATTACGCCCCAAAGATTTGGCCCTGCTTTGTTTACGCCACCCTTTTCGAACGTATGACACTGAAGACATTTCTTTCCGGATCTTTCTCCGCTGCCTATGTCCGCGTTCGCGAGCACGGTACCAAAGTCAGGCAATATCGTTTCTGCCGCGTCTTGACCACCAGCGCCGTGATGATCTTCGGCTGCAACATCGACGTGATAAGCCGTTTGCTCAAGGTGAGGCTTATAGAACAAGGAGTTTCCATATTCATTGATTGCAAACAGGCCGAGGACCGAAAACCCCAATGCCATCGCGATTTTATTCCAAAGCGGTGACTGCATGTACACGCTCCACTTGTTTGTACCTGAAAGACGGGCGACTCAGGACAGATTATGTTATAGCGGCGCGGAATGTAACGGTACCATTCGGTGCGTGCAAGGTGAAACCCTGTCAAAGGGTGTTAGACTCAGCGCGTGAATGGGGCGAAACAGCCGGGGGCGCTGATTTGTCGCGAGAACGGCAGATCGTTGATAATAGAGATTGTGAACCATGCGGGTCGATACCCAAGGGAGATTGAAGATGAATGGATGGTTGAGATGTGGAATAGGGCTAGGCATTGCTCTCTTGGCTGTCTCCGGGTGTGAAGAATCGGATAAGTCAGAGGCGATTGTGCAAGCCTATTTGGAGGCTCACAATTCCCACGACATCACGCGCGAATTATCGTTTTTGACCGATGATTGCGCGTTTATTTTTTCTGATGGCCAAAAAGTTGAAGGCCTTCAGGAAATGCAAGCGCTGGCCGAATGGGACGCCGTTCTTGAAAGTACGCTTGAGATGAGTGAGTTCGCCAGTAACGACGGAACCGTTGTTGCCGCGCGCGCAACGGAGCATAACCTTTGGTTTAACGGCCTTGGTATTGAAAAAATAGTTTCAATGCCAGGTACCGAGTATACCTTACGCGACGGTAAGATTTCTAAGATAGCACCATCAGATTGGTCTGAAGAAAGTCGTGAGGAATTTACACTGAAATTCCGGCTATTCATGCGATGGGCGCGAGACTTTCATCCCAACGAAATTGCCCAAGTCATGCCTGATGGCAAATTTACCTATACCGGTGAAGCAGCGCAAATTTGGTTGGATTTATTTGATCAATGGCAACCGGCTGAAAGTTAAGTGGCCTATACCGGATAATCTAGGGTCCAAACTCATAATCAAAGAGGTCATGGCGCCGACGGTTTTTACGCGTGACCAGACGAGAGGGAGGCGAATAGTGGGACTATTTAACGACCGATCAACGCCGTCACGCGTAAAAA
>JAJFIN010000283.1 GCA_021774955.1 Alphaproteobacteria bacterium
CCTGGAGCGGGCGATGAGATTCGAACTCACGACCCTAACCTTGGCAAGGTTGGTGTAAAGGCATCTCCATCAATCTCAATCTACTTCTACCGTTGAAAAGCCTTGGTATTGCGCCTATTTCATGAGATAGAGAAATGCCCACAGATTTCCCTGAGTTCCGTTCTGCTGGGCACCAGACGGGCACCAGACAGGTAGGTTAGGATGAAAGCGAAGATTACCAAGCGTCTCGTCGATACCATCAAACCCGAAATTGCCGATGTCTGGGTTACCGACACCATCGTCAAAGGCTTTGGCTTGAAGGTTCGGCCCTCTGGAGCACGCACGTACTTCCTACGGTGTCGTGTAAATGGCGAGCGGCAATACATCAGCATCGGCATGCATGGAAGCCCATGGACCGCTGAGACCGCTCGAAAGGAGGCCCAGAAAATACTCGGACGTGTTGTCAGTGGAGAAGATCCAAATGCGAACAAGCAATCCGAAAAAGACAATCTAGCAGTGGCGCAGCTCTGCGATCAGTATCTCGAGGATGTCAAAGCCGGAAAGCTCCTAACCAAACGCGGCTTACCAAAAACGAGCGGCACGATCCTCAATGACACCGGGCGAATTGAAAGACACATCAAACCGCTACTGGGCAAAAAGAGGGTCAAGAAATTAACCCGCCCGGACATCGAGAAGTTTCGAGATGCCATTACCGCTGGAGCAACAGCCGCCGATATCAAGACAGGGCCAAGAGGGCGCGCGATTGTGACTGGCGGAACGGGAGCGGCAACAAGAACGCTCGGGCTTTTGGGCGCTATTCTCGGATATGCGGAAACGAAAATGATTATCGACGTGAATCCTGTCAGAGGCGTCGCGCGTGTCGCCGATAAAAGCCGGCTGAAGAGCGTCAGCATAAAAGAGTATGCCAAGATCGGTGAGGCACTCCGCGAGATCGAAGACCAAACACAGCAATCTACTAAACGACAAGGCCAAGCAATTTCGGTTCAAGCCATTCGCGCTTTGTGCCTGACGGGGTGTCGTCGCAATGAGATATTTGCGCTCGAAAAAGCATCCATAGACAGCGACTCGCAATGTTTACGGTTTGAGAAAACAAAGACCGGCGCGCAGATACGGCCGATTGGGCGCACAGCATTGGATGTTCTAAATGCACAAGATTGGAAGGAAAGTAGCCCTTATGTTTTTCCCGCGACCCGCGGCACGGAGCATATTGTTGGCGTTCCAAAGGTTTGGCAGGAAATTAGACAGGCCACCAATTTGAACGATGTGTCATTGCACACCCTTCGCCACGGTTTTGCCTCTGTCGCTGCCGAACTCGGCTATTCAGAACTAACTATCGCCGGACTGCTAGGCCATTCATCGGGGTCTGTAACCGCAAGATACGCCCATATCGTCGACAGCGCCCTTGTTGCTGCAGCAGATAGAGTCTCAGCGGAGATTGCCCGACGGCTTGGAGGTCAAGCAACAGACAACGTCATCGAATTTCGTCAATGAACAAGCGAGGCTAAAATCTCGCTAGTCAGACCCCTTCCAGGTCGCCAACTATGGTAGGGATAAATGGCTAGAGTCAGAAATTTTGTGAGCTAAAGTGCCAACCAACAACCGCCCCCACCACTTTGGGAGAGGTTGTTGCTGACTAATCTAATCTAAAACCTCAGAGACGTACTCACACCATAGGTTGCTGGTCGGCCAGCATAGGCGATGATGTTATCTTGGGCTTTGAACGCATTGAGGACATAATACTCGTCAGTGATGTTCTTACCCCAGACCATAATGCTCCAGCGTCCATCTTCCGATCTTATCCCGGTCCGCAAGTCAATGAGGTAATAGTCATCGATTTCAAGCTCAGGCCGATTGCTAAGACCGCCCTTGGTTTCGCTTGAATAGGCAATAGAGCCCCCGGCGAACCAATCGACACCGGCCCAGCCGGTAGGTGTTTCATAGTCTATATCGGCGTTCGCCTGGAAATTTGGCGAGAAGGGAAATTCGTTGCCGCCAAAATCGGCAGTATCGCCAAACTGAGTAAAGTTGACGAAGCTGCCATCGATTTCTGTATTGACATAAGTCGCGTTGATGTTGGTCCTCAGTCCTTCTGTCAATTGCCACAACCATTGCGCCTCCACTCCCCAGACATGAGAATCAGGAATGTTTAAAAGTGCTTCCAATTGCCCGAATAGTGGGTCTTGAACCCTTCCGCGCAATTGCTTGTCGGAATAGTCGTAGTAAAAAACCGCACCATTGAACTGCATGTTCTGCTCTGGCACCGTCGCTTTTACGCCGACCTCGTAGGCAAGCAAACTTTCTTGTGTGACCGGAACAAACTGGCCAGACGTTGACGCGCTGAGATTTGGGAAATTGCCAGCTTTGAAGCCTTTGCTAACATTACCATAAATCAAGACATCATCGGTCGCGGCCCAATTTAGATTCACACGCCAAGAAAAATTGTCTTCTTCAAGTTCTGCAGATGTGGAGCCGACATTGAAATTGGCATCCAACAGGGTAATGCATTGCCCCGGCGTCGCGGCCGTTGTTGGATTGGCGCCTGCTGTGAACACGCCGATCAATTGTAGCGCGCCAAACAAGGCTGCGAGCTCACCGGTGCCAGGATCTGCCGTACACCCCACGAACTCATTTTTTGAATTTGTGTATCGTCCGCTTACTTCTAGAGAAAGTGTTTCCGATAAATCAAATTCACCGGCGCCAAAGACAGCCCAGGTCTCGACATCATTTGATGTTATGTTGTCAAAAAATGGAAAGTGAAAGAGACCAAGAGCCCCAAGGTTCACTGTGCTGCTGGTACCGGTATCGATGAAGACGGTTTGCAGATCAAACACTTCATCTTTTTGGTAATTAACCCCAGCCATCCAGTAAAACGCTTCGGAAAAATTCTCAAGCCGCAATTCTTGAACGAACGACTTCACGTCTCCACCAGTTGCCAGATGTAGCGACTCTCCTGGCGTCGCATCCGCATCCCCCAAGGCATCCCGGTCCAAACGCTGATACGATGTTATGGATGTTGCCCGCATATCATCGTTAATGTCCCATTCGGCACGAAGAGCAGCTTGATAAAAACTAGTATCGCGCGAAAAATCTGTTCCCGCATTCCAGTCGGCCAGCCGCGCGTCGTTGCCGACAATGGGTTGTGCAATAAGAAGCGGGTCCAATGGATTACTTGGTACTGCCGCGAATATACCTTTGTGTTGGGGTGCTTGGGTCTCTGATTGATCACGCCAACCGTTTAAGTTTACCGTGAACCGAAAATTGTCCTTGGGCGCGACTTCGACCAGCAACCGACCAACCAGCTCATCAATATCTCCAAGTTCATCGGACAGGCGAGTTTGGCTCTTTTGCCAGGCGCCTCCCTGCGTCGAACTTACGGCGACCCTCGCTCCGACTTTGTCGCTCAGCGGTCCGCCAGCAAAACCTTTTAATTGATAGGAATCAAAACGTCCGTAAGAGGCATCAAAACCTGCCTCCATTACATCTCCTGGTTTGGCGGCGACATAGTTGACGGCGCCACCGGTAGAGTTCTGTCCAAACAATGTTCCTTGTGGACCTTTCAACACTTCGACCCGCTCAACATCGAGGATAGCTCCACGAGTCATAGACGGAAAGGGTAGTGGTACTTCATCGACATATACGCTGACGGCTGGATTGGCAGCCAGGCTAGATTCGACATAACCGACCCCACGCAATGTATAAACTGGCTCATCAAACTGTGTGCGTGTAAACGTAAACCCTGGAATTGCGAGCGCGAGATCTTCAACATTGCGAATACCCTTGTTGCTGATTTCTTCTGCCCCAAGAGCATTGATCGACATTCCAACATCATTGATAGATTCAAGTTTTTTTGTCGCCGTAACAACGATCTCATCCAACAATGATCGAGTTGCTGTTTCATCAGCTGCTGCAGCAGATTGAACCCCCATGCTGAGCGCGATGACAGATACAGACAGTGCTAGCGTAGCGCGTACCATGTTCGTAGACATTTCCGGTTCTCCTTATTTACTCTATCCGGCTAAGCAAGGTGATCGCGACATGCGTGCATATCTTGCTAAGTGCTACGTGCGAGCATTTTGATGCTATCTGAAATTAAAGTGACATCCCCCAGAAAGGCACCTTTCGCACAGTCTGCAGACGTTACGCCTTTCAGAAAACCCGTACTCCATTCGAAAGTATAGCCGAAATTTGGCAGAGAATTTAAGGGCAACAGCAAACATGGTTAAGAGAGAATACGCACGGGAAAGGCGTAAAGGCTGACAAGCTCAAACCCATTTGAATTCAAATATTCTCACGCAGTTGGGGATGTTATTTCTGATCAAGCTCAATCGTACTGAACTGGATGATGGGCACTATATTGGTGTAGTTCGCGATATCGCTCTGAAGTTCCTCCGCATGCGGTAGGAAAGCATCTGTAAAGGCTTGCTGGGAATCGTAGGTGAAGTGGCAGATTGCCACATAAGCAAATTCAACACCGGGTGTTTCACCATCATAGCCTTTTTCAACCAAAACAGACTTCACCGCACTACCCTGCCGCTCCAGGGAGAGAGGCATGTGCTTATCGATATAATAGTCGAAGTCGAAAACGCCATCGGCTGATTTGGGGTACATAATAGTTAGCTTGAACATACTATTCTCCTGGTCGTTCGCATACGACGACGTAACACTCCATTCAGAAAGTATTAGTGTAAATATCGTAAAAAATATTGGCGGTAATTTTCTCATGCCTGGTTCAACCATTCTGTCTTACAACTATGTGCGTTGTTTGGAGGTTTTCTTACCAGAACGAACAACTTCATTGCCTATCCAAAAGTATGTATTGATTTTCTCGGGGACTGCCTAAGCCCCCCTCTCCAATACTTTTTGATGGTGCTGGCGCAAACACACCAATGATATCTCCCTCCCTCAAGACTGATTACTGCGGCTTGAAGCATGAAAGATATCGACATGTCTGAGATTTTAGAAAAACAGAAAAACCACACCAAGGCCGCCCTCGAGCTTTTGTTTAGCTCGGACATTTCGTTTGAGCATAAAAAGCGCGACATCACACGATACATTAATCCAGAGAAATATACTCAGCATAGCCCTGAACTTGCCAACGGGTTGGATGCTTTACTAGATCTCGTTGAACAATTCGATGTGGACCATCCAGGCTACTCGGTCGATGTAAAACGTGTTTTCGCTGAAGGCAACTACAGCATCGCCCATTGCCATTACAAGTTTGGCGATAAGGATAAAACCGGCAAAGCGATTGTCGAGATCTTTCGGTTTGAAGACGGTTTGATGGTCGAACATTGGGACGTCATTCAGGAGGTTCCCTTAGATGACGCCAACGGAAACGGCATGTTTTGAGAACAAAAACCGGCTTTCAGAGCCAGTCTCACCGGCAAAGGAAGCCCCGCACTCATGTTCAGCGCCGTAGAATACACCCAAGATCTCATCCGCTTCGACACGACCAACCCTCCTGGAAACGAAGGGGCCTGTGGAGAGTTTGTTGCCAACACCCTTGCACAGGCAGGCTTTCACATCGAACGCCAATTGTTCGGAGACAATCGCGTCAATGTTGTCGCGACATTGGCAGGTACCGACATCAACAATGATCCGCTTGTCATGACCGGGCATTTAGATACCGTGCCTTTGGGCAATGCAAAAT
>JAJFIN010000284.1 GCA_021774955.1 Alphaproteobacteria bacterium
TACACCCCTATCATCACCGCGTGGCAGGAAAGCCTTTCATAGCGGCGAGCGTGCAGATCCTTGGCTGCTGGGTACCAAATCGCTCGCTTGCGGGCCCGGCATCATTGTGTTGTGATCATGCAAATAGAGGGAAACAAACCCCAAACAAGAAGGGAAGGCAAAATGAGCAATATGAATTTTGACCTGCCGGAAGAGCTGGCAACTTATCTGAAAGTGCTCGACGATTTCATCGAAAAGGTGATCAAGCCGCTCGAACAGAAAGACGACAATATCCGCTTCTTTGACCACCGGCGTGAAGATGCCCGCACCGATTGGGAGCGCGAAGGTCTGCCCAATGAAGAATGGGAGCGGCTTCTTCAAGAAGCAAAACGCTTGGCTGATGAAGCCGGTCATTTTCGCTATCCTTTCCCGAAGGAATATGGTGGCCAAGACGGCACCAATCTCGGCATGGCCGTGATCCGTGAGCATCTCGCTGCCAAAGGTCTTGGTCTGCATAATGATCTGCAGAATGAGCATTCGATTGTTGGCAATAATGTCGGCCTCATGCTCATGCTCAATTACGGCACTGAAGAGCAGAAAGGCGACTGGGTCGATGATCTCCTAAATCGCCGGCGCGGCTTCGCCTTCGGCATCACCGAACCGAAGCATGGTTCCGACGCGACTCACATGGAAACGACCGCCGTGCGCGATGGCGATGATTGGGTCATCAATGGTGAGAAAACCTGGAACACCGGCGTTCATAAGGCCAGCCACGATCTCGTCTTTGCCCGCACCAGCGGTGAGGCTGGTCATGGACGCGGCATTACCTGTTTCCTCGTGCCGTCAGAAACGGATGGTTTTAAGGTTGAGGAATATCTCTGGACTTTCAACATGCCAACCGATCATGCCCATGTCTCGCTCACCAATGTCCGCGTGCCAGACAGTGCCGTCTTCGGTGGGGAAGGCCGGGGTCTTCAAGTGGTTCAGCACTTCTTTAATGAAAACCGCATCCGTCAGGCTGCCTCCAGCCTTGGCGCCGCGCAGTTCTGCGTCAATGAAGCAGTTCGCTATGCCGGGGAGCGTAAACCTTTTGGCAAACCGCTTTCAACCAATCAGGGCATTCAATTTCCGTTGGTCGAATTGCAGACGCAATGTGAAATGCTCCGTGCTCTGATCCATAAAACTGCTTGGCAAATGGATGAATATGGCGCTTTCTCGGTGTCCGATAAAGTCTCGATGTGTAACTACACGGCCAACCGTCTTTGTTGCGATGCGGCGGATCGCGCCATGCAGGTCTTCGGCGGCATGGGTTATTCGCGGTACCAGCCCTTTGAACATATCTATCGCCATCATCGCCGCTACCGCATTACCGAAGGTGCAGAAGAGATTCAGATGCGCCGTGTTGCCGGTTACATGTTCGGCTTTATGAGCCAAAAGGCGCCGAAGGGTGTTGAGGAATAGATGGAAACAACGAAAGACGCTTTCGAGGATTGTCTTGCACGCGTCGTCAAAGCCCATATTCCCGGCTGCCGCTCTTTGAAGTCCTGCGACCGCTTGTCGGGCGGCGCCAGCCAGGAAACCTATCGGTTATTGGTTGCAACCGACAACGGCGATGTGCCTCTGGCCATGCGCCGCGCACCCGGCGGCGTCGTCGATGAAACCGTCGGCACGCGACCAGGCCTTGCTGCTGAAGCTGGGCTCTTTCGCTTGGCCCGTGAGGCCGGTGTGCCGGAACCGGAAATTTATTACGTGCTGGAGGAAGATGACGGTCTCGGTCACGGCTTCCTCATGGAGTGGCTAGAGGGCGAGGCGCTCGGTGCCAAGATCGCGCGGGCGCCAGAATTTGAAACCATCCGCCCGAAGCTTGCCTTTCAATGTGGTGAGATCCTCGCCCGCATTCATAGCCTCGACATCAAGGTGGCGGGTGTTGGCGATAAGTTGCAGGTCATGACGCCGGAGCAATTCGTGACCCAAACCTGGGATAATTACAAAGCCTTCGATACCGCTCATCCGATGATCGATTTCACCGGCCGTTGGCTCATGGAAAACTTGCCGAACGTGGATAGGCTCGCCCTGGTGCACAATGATTTCCGCAACGGTAATTTCATGGTCCGGCCAGGCGACGGAATTGTCGCCGTGCTCGATTGGGAGATCGCTCATATTGGTGACCCCATGCGCGACCTTGGTTGGATCTGCACCAATTCCTGGCGCTTCGGCAAGACGGATTTGCCGGTCGGTGGTTTCGGGTCACGCGAAGATCTCTTTGCCGGTTATGAATCAGTCAGTGGCACAAAGGTCGATGCGACCCACGTCAAATTCTGGGAAGTTTTTGGTTCGTTTTGGTGGTCAATCGGCTGTCTCGGTATGGCCGAGCATTATCGCCACGGGCCCGATGCCTCGGTCGAGCGCCCGGCCATCGGACGGCGCTCCTCTGAATGTCAGGTTGATTGCGTTAATCTGTTGATCCCTGGACCGGTTGAAAAACCAGAGCCCATAGAGATGACACTCTCATCCAATATGCCGCGTTCGGACGAGTTACTTTCAAGCGTGCGCGATTTCTTGCGCGGCGATGTCATGGGAGAAACCAAAGGCCGCACCAATTTTCTCGCCCGCGTCGCGTCCAACTCTGTCGATATTGTCTTGCGTGAACTAATGCTCGGTCCCGCCCATAAAACCTATCAGCAAACGGCCCTCGAGGACCTCCTCGATACCAAGGGCGATCTTGAAACACTGCAAGGACAACTCACTCTAGCGCTTCGCGATGGCACCATGGCGCTCGACCATCCGGGCCTTACCGACTTCTTGCGCCAAAGCGTGGTCACCCAAATCGCCATCGACCAGCCCAAATATTCGGGCTATCGCACGGCACTCGCGCAGGGTGGGGCCGAGTGACGGAGC
>JAJFIN010000285.1 GCA_021774955.1 Alphaproteobacteria bacterium
TCAGAAGATAAAAAAGCCGCCATCGATCAAGAAGGTGTCACCGGTGTGATAGTTGCTGGCATCACTCATCAGATAAACCGCGATCCCGGCAAAGTCGTCGGGCGAACCCCAGCGCCGAGCAGGAATGCGTGGCATGATGGCATTGGCAAATTTTTCGTTCTCATAGTTTTTCTCGGTCATTGCCGTTTCAATATGACCAGGCAGGATCGAGTTGGCAGTGACGCCGAAGCGGGCGTGTTCGACAGCCAGGCCTTGCATGATTGAAATGACCGCACCTTTGGTGCCGGCATAGGCTTCACCCCCGGCCATACCGCACAGGGCGCCAAGGGAAGACGTGCCGATCAAGCGTCCGCCCGGATCACCGTCTTTAGCACGTTCGACCATGTGTTTGGCGGCCGCACGCAGTGTAAAGAACAATCCATCCAGATTGACGTTCATGACCTTGCGCCAAGTTTCTGTTGGCAGCTCTGCGAAGCGACCACCGCCCCCGACACCGGCATTGGCAAAACAGGAATCGACCCGACCGAACTTCTCAAGCGTTTCACCGAAGGCGGTATTGACGGCAGCCTCGTCGCTGACATCGCACTTAATCGCATGAACTTTGGTTCCATGAGCCTGCAAGGTCTCAAGGGCTGCGGCATTCTTGTCAGCGTTGGTACCCCAAATACATACGTCTGCGCCATGGGCGGCGACACCCTCAGCCATACCAAGGCCGATGCCGCTATTACCACCGGTGATGAGGGCGGTTTTGCCAGTGAGATCGAAGAGAGGTGAGGTCATTGCGTTTCCTTGGGTGTTATTTTTTGTCACCTTAAGGAGCAGATATCGCGAATGCAAATATCTATTGCCAGTGCAGGAGCTTATTCGCTTGCGTCGTATGGCATGGCCGATAGCATCAGAAAAACTAAGGAATCTGAAATTCCCACCGGGAGAAAAACAAATGGCAGATCTGGCGCTGGCCAATGAACTGACAGATCCGGAAACCTACGGTAATGAAGCGCGATTGCACGAGATTTATTCTCATTTGCGGGCAAATGATCCGGTCTCATGGATGGAACCGGAAGGGTATCGGCCTTATTGGGCCGTTACGAAGTATGCGGACATTATGGAGATCTCACGGCAGAACGAGCAATTTCTGAATGCGCCGCGTTTGACGCTCCTTGATATTGAGCAAGAAGAAGAGGTCCGCAGATTTACGGGTGGTAGCGATTTATTGTTACGAACCTTGGTCAATATGGACATGCCGGATCACAAGATCTACCGCAATTTGACGCTGGAATGGTTTCAACCGAAGAACCTCAATTCTTTTGAAGAGCGGGTGCGTGAAATCGCCAAAGTTTCAATTGACAAGATGGCTGATCTGGGAGGGGAGTGCGACTTCGCCTCTGATATCGGCATTTGGTATCCGCTTCATGTCATCATGATGATTCTCGGGGTACCGGAAGAAGATGAGCCGATGATGTTGAAGCTCACACAAGAGCTTTTTGGGTCGAACGATCCCGACATGCAGCGCAAAGAGGAAACGGATGATGTGAATAATATCATCACCGACTTTTTCAATTATTTTGGCGCGGTAACCGCCGACCGGCGCGCCAATCCGAAGGACGATTTGTCCAGTGTGATCGCTAATGCCGAAATCAATGGTCAGTTGATCAATGATTTTGAGGCCATATCTTACTATGTCATCACTGCAACGGCAGGACATGACACGACCAGCTCGACGAGTGTTGGTGGATTACTGGCGCTCATGGAGAACCCAGATGAGCTTGCTAAATTAAAACGAGACCCGTCGCTTATTCCAGGTGCGATTGATGAAATGATCCGCTGGGTCGCACCGGTGCAGCATTTCTTCCGCACGGCAAAGGAAGATTATGTTTTGCGTGGCCAAGAGATCAAAGCCGATGAAGGTGTGGTCATGTTCTATGCGTCGGGTAATCGCGATGAAGAAATATTCGATGATCCGTTCAAATTTAAAATTGATCGTAGTCCCAACCGACATCTGGCCTTCGGCTATGGTGCTCACCTTTGCCTCGGCCAATTCCTTGCCAAGCTCGAGATGCGTGTTCTGTACGAAGAGCTCATAAAGCGCCTTGACTGGATCGAGCTTGCGGGTGAACCTGCGCGGACCAAGTCAAGCTTTGTATCTGGACTAAAGAGCTTGCCGGTCCACTATAAGATGAATTGACGAACTACAAAGCGACCTTGAATTAGAATGGTGCGTGAACAAGTTTCTGACAATTTGTCCTATTCACTCATCCGACTGAACCAAGATCTCTATGCGCCGGTTGGCGGCGCGCCCTTCTTGGGTCTCATTTGTAGTGGCTGGCCGAGTTTCACCAAAGGCGCGCGCCTCTAGGTTTTCTCCGGTAACGCCTTGATCTAACATATGATGGACGACTGCGAGTGAACGCGCAGCGGAGAGCTCCCAATTTGTGGCGAAGGTTTGAGTTAGCTGCCCTTGAATAGGAACATTGTCAGTATGCCCTGCAACAACGATGCTGACACCTTCCTGAGCCTTCAATGATTGTGCAACACGCGTGAGGAGCGCCTGTCCCTGGTCAGACAATGTTGCGCTGCCTGAAGGAAACAGTACTCGGTCAGCCAGCGCTAGACGTAAGTCGGCGCCTTCGCGTGTGATTTCGACACCGTCTGTGTTAGCAAGTTCGTTAGCAATACCAGAAAACGCCGCTTCGGTTTTCGGTCGGTAGGCGATACGGAAAGTGACGTCATTTACGTTGTCGCCGTAGTAGGCCAGGGTGTTGCGTGTAAGTTTCCAATTGCCGTCGCGATTACTTTTATAATCCACAAATTCGAAATTTGCCGGTAATACCCAGACGAAGACAAAAGTGTCAAAGCCACCGTCCATCCAAATACCGTAGTGTTCATTTAGGTTCGTGTCTGCATTTTCATTTATTTCGTACACGAATGAACCGGCATCATCTTTGGAGATAAATCCACTGAGATCGGACTGGCGCAATGTTGCGAAATCACCTTGACCGAATTCAATCGCGTTAACATTTTCAAAGCTGTCTGTATTGAAATTGAATGCGAAAGGGTAGATGTAGTCGTAGGTATCCGGTGTTTCTTGATTGGATATATATAAACTGAAATTCGTATAGTCGGTTCTACGTGTTGAATATTCAACGGCCGATGTTCCATCTGTTCCAATGAAATTGATGATTTCAGAAACATTAGCGGCCCATGTCGTCGATGGGTTGAATGCGACCAGTAAGAATGCAGATACCAAAACTCTAATCATAGCGCCCTCCCAAAGTGATTTGCCGATGGTAGTTTAGTCGAAGGTGAGGGGCAAACTTTGGCAACTAAGGATGAGAACGTGCGATCTCATAGAGCGCGACGGCGGCAGCGTTGGACACGTTTAAGCTCGTCACTTCACCCTGAGTTGGCAGTTTCACCAGCAGATCGCATTTTTCGCGGGTGAGGCGTCTGAGGCCTGAACCTTCGGCGCCGAGGACGAGGGCAGTTTTATCGCTCAAGGGGCGGTCCCCAATCTCGGTTTCCACTTCACCGGCAAGTCCGACGCGCATGAACCCTTCTTCGCCGATCATTTCTAAAGCCCGGGCGAGGTTGGTAATCCGCACCATCGGTACGTGTTCGACCGCACCGGAGGCGGCTTTGGCCAATACACCCGTCAAATGGGGCGCATGACGATCAGTTACGACAATTGCTCTAGCACCAAATGCGGCGGCGCTGCGCATGATGGCCCCGACATTATGAGGGTCGGTGATCTGATCGAGAACGAGCAGGGTCGCGTTTTCCAAATCCTGGAACGATTGGAGCAAATCTTCGAGGTCAGGAGGCGTAAGAGGTTCGGCATTGACCG
>JAJFIN010000286.1 GCA_021774955.1 Alphaproteobacteria bacterium
TCGGTGCGCAATGTGGGTTTTTGATTTTTCCTCTCAGACAAATTCTGACCTTCCTAATATTCTCTATCGAGTTGGACCCGCCAAACAAAATGCAACAGCGTTGCTCCTGCATGGTCAACGTTCATCTGGCCGGACGAAATACGCCCACTACACTGTCGGCTTGATGACAACAGGTAGTGACGAAAATGAACTGGTTCCACTCACCAAGATTGTTCCACATGGATCTGATGCCGACCTCGAACGCATCCACCAACATTTCCAAGATCACACAGAGGAGAAACATGGTCCCGTCTTGGTGCTTGGGATGGAGCAATGTCTTTTGATCGATATATGTTTTGAAGATGTCGTGCCGGCGTCGCGAAGAAAATCTGGGATTCGATTAACCGGTGTGGAAATGACCGGCCTTTCACCCCATAATCGAGATGGATTAGACCTTGAAACTGCCCAAACTTTCATGTCAAACCTTCGCGATATCAAAGAAAGTTGAAAATCGATGGATGAAACAATTTCAAATGCGAACGAAATTTTACTTCCCTATCTAATGACTTACGGCATGAATGTTCTGGGTGCACTAATCATCCTGATAATTGGTTTTTGGATTGCCGGTCGCGTCAAGAAGATGGTCCTCAAACTTTTTACTAAATACGAGCAGCTTGACCACACGCTCGGTACTTTCCTCGCCAGCCTGGCGCGCTACACAATTATTGTCGTTACCATTTTGGCGGTCTTACAGAAATTTGGGTTCGAAACAACCAGCCTCCTCGCTGTATTAGGTGCTGCTGGACTTGCAGTTGGCCTTGCCTTGCAGGGTACGTTGAGCAATCTGGCGGCAGGCGTGATGCTGATGATTTTCCAGCCGTTTCGGATCGGCGATTTTGTTGAAGCCGGTGGCAAATCTGGCACCGTGAAAGCCATCAACCTGTTCATTACCGAACTCGCAACCGGTGACAATATTCAATTTCTCATTCCGAATGGACAGATTTGGGGGAATGCCATTACCAATGTTTCAGCACATCCAACGCGGCGGGTCGACATTACCATGGGCGTTAGCTACGACGCCGATATCAATGCAGCCATGAATATCCTTCTGGCGACCATTGGTGAAGACGAACGTATCTTTAAAGACCCAGAACCTTTTATGGGTGTTTCAAATTTGGGCGACAGTTCAGTGGATATTGTGGTTCGTGTTTGGTGCAATGCATCAGATTATTGGGGAGTGAAATTTGCCCTCACCAAAAAATTCAAAGAACAATTTGATGCCAACGGGATCGACATTCCCTTCCCGACACGAACGGTATATTCGATCAACGCTACGTCATAGGAAGGTCCTGGCGAGAATTTATTCCATCGTAATGACGACTTTACCGATGGCTTGGCGATTTTGAAGCAACCGGAGACCCTCGACCGCTTGGTCGAGAGGAAATGTCGCTCCGATATAAGGGCGTATCTTTCCTTGTTCGCTCCATTTGTGGATCTGCTCGATATTTTCAGCCCCCTTTTCAGGATCGCGCCGGCCATATTCCCCTGCTCTAACGCCGATAATTGAACAGCCTTTGATGAGCGGGATATTGGCATCGACGGAGGGGATACGCCCGGATGCAAATCCGATGACCAACAATCGCCCACCCCAAGCAATGCAGCGCAATGATTGATCAAACACATCGCCACCGACGGGATCATAGATGACATCGACACCCCGACCTTTGGTAATCTCTTTCACCTGATCTCTAAAACCATCTCCATGATTGATGACATGGTCAGCTCCGCGGGTACGGATGATGTCGCACTTTTCATCACTGCTAGCTGTTGCAATCACCGTCGCTCCAAGCAATTTGCCAACGTCTACCGCGGCAAGGCCAACGCCGCCAGCGGCCCCATGGACCAACAAGGTTTCACCGACACACAATTCGCCCCGCCTCACCAGTGACACATAAGCTGTCAGATAAACCGTTGAAACCGATGCCGCTTCTTCAAATGTCAGGATATCTGGCTTGCGGCGCAATCGCTGTGTATGGACGATCTGTTCTTCAGCCAGCCCCCCTTGACCCATGCCACCGACCACTGCATCACCGACCTTAAAATCGTCGACGTCCGGACCAATCGAAACAATCTCGCCCGATCCCTCCATGCCAGGGATAAACGGAAGGGGTGGCTTATGTTGGTATTTTCCTTGAACCATCAACACGTCAGGGAAATTAAGCGCGCAGGCCAGCATGCGAAGCTTTACTTCGCCTGGGCCTGGTTCTCGAAGCTCAACATTTTGAAGCGACAGTGAGGAGAGATCTTCAGACAACCTATCGCATGCGAGAGCGCGCAATTCTCATTCCCTTCGATTCTATTT
Source organism: Alphaproteobacteria bacterium (assembly GCA_021774955.1). Taxonomy (GTDB): domain Bacteria; phylum Pseudomonadota; class Alphaproteobacteria; order M2410; family M2410; genus JAJFIN01. The sequence goes on from JAJFIN010000286.1 coordinate 2,342, forward strand.
CTTGGTGTTCAAAGGAAGCGCTTTGATACCACCCATAAACAAGGCAGTGGCAAATTCAGTTGCCTTGTCGGTATCAGCCTCGCCATCCAAAAACATGGCGTCGCCTATCTCAAAAGCAACACCGACAAAGGCCGCCGTGAGATAGCTAACATCGACCTCTGGTAGTAGGCCAATTTCTATAGCGTGACGAATGTCGTCCTCAAGCTCACTAAAGCCAGCAACAATTTCAGGCGTATCCATCCGAACACGGATCGCCCCGGTGTTGCGACGTACGACGAGCGCTGTATCTTCATCAGCTGCCAAGGCTTCAAAATACGACAAAAAACATCCACGGATAAATTCTTCGAAGGTCTTTGCCGTAGCCCGCATATCGCGCAAACGCGGGCGAACGAGCAACGCCCGTTGATCCATAAGCGCTTGGAAAACATCTTCCTTGGCTTTGAAATAATTATAAAACGTGCCAGAGGCGAGACCGGTACGACGGATGATATCGCGCACGGTCGTTGCGCCATAACCCAATTCGGCAAAAACCTCACGCGCGGCCTTCAAGATAGCTTCGCGATTGTTGGCCTTTGTCTGTTCTCGTTTACCGAGTTTTTTTTCCCGCTCTGGTCGCACAGGCTCAGTGGTCGACATAAATTACTCTGTAATTGAGTGCCATGGCTCAGCACAAAAAAAGGCGCCATAGGCACGTTTTGTTTGAGATCAAGATTTTCAGCCTGTTTATACCCTTGTTTTGTCTATTTCCTCAAATTGATTGTATGACTATGACAAATGAATTGAGTCCTGTGGCAAAGCCCTCATTATAGACGCGGCGAATCGGCGAAAACTGAGCGTATACCTGATGGCGAAACCACCTGATAGTCCCAAAGAAGATACCATCAGCGGAGTCAGATTGTCAGATCTCGCCGAGATGATTCTAACACAGATCCCCCACGCGCAAGCGATTGGCATGAGTGTTGTACATGTCGAGCGCGCGAAAGCGACGATCAAACTCCCCTATGATACCAAACTCATTGGTAATCCCGAGACCGGTGTGATCCATGGAGGTGTGGTTACGACATTGCTCGACAATGGATCGGGGCTCGCGACCGCACTCGCCATGGATGAAATTCGCGGCATGGCGACGCTTGATTTGCGAATTGACTACATGATGGCGGCAACACCGGACCGCGACGTCTTCGCCTTTGCTCATTGTTTCCGGATGACTAAAAAAGTCGCTTTCGTACGCGGCATCGCTTATCACGACACTCCGGATGATCCAATCGCAACTTCATCGGCAGCCTTCATGCTCGATACAATAGGCAAGCGTCTTTTAGGCACCTCCCCTCTTGATAGTACAGGGGGGTAAAGAAGTTAATGGCCGGAACATCAACAGATACAGTAGATATGCAAGAGCTCTGGCAAGACATTCCTTATGTCAAATTTCTGGGCATGAAGATTGATCTCAAAGATGGTGAATTGATCACGACTTTACCGCCTCAAGAGCATTTGATCGGAAACCAATTTCTACCGGCCCTGCATGGTGGTGTTATTGGTGCTGTCCTCGAGACAACCGCCATTGTGGAACTCATGTGGAGATCCAAATTCCAGTCATTTCCAAAACCGATTGATGTTACCATCGATTATCTTCGAAGTGGGCGCATGTTGGAAACCCATGCGAACGCCAGGGTCGTAAAACATGGGCGGCGCGTCGCCAACGTTCAGGTCACCGCGTGGCAAGATGATATAGATCGCCCGATTGCCCTGCTTCATGGGCATTTTCTACTGCCTAATGCAGCGCGAGAACAGACGGCAGATGACGTTGTCTGAACAAGTTCCTGCCCACAACAGCACTCCGGTCACGCGGCGACATGTGTTTAATGTCGCTTGGCCAGTGGTCCTTTCTAACGCATCTGTACCTCTTCTTGGCCTCGTCGACACCGCTATTATGGGCCATATGGGTGCGCCTGGTTATATCGGTGCGGTCGCACTGGGCGGGGTCATCTTCAATTACCTTTATTGGGGGTTTGGTTTTCTCCGTATGGGTACAACCGGCTTGGTTGCACAGGCCTATGGCACGGGGGACACGAGCAAAATCCGTTGGACTGTGTGGCGTACCGTTCTTCTTGGCACCGCTATCGGCGTCGTTCTCATCATCCTTCAGAGCGGGATTACCTGGCTTGCATTTAGTTTGTTTGAAGGCAGCGGAAAAGTCGAAGGATTAGCGGCTGAGTATTTCGTCATTCGCATCTGGGGCGCTCCAGCGACACTCGTTAGCTACGCTATCCTTGGTTATTTCCTTGGCCTTCAGAAATCTCGCACCGCGCTTGTTCTGCAATTGTGGCTGAACAGTCTCAACATCGCACTCGACTTTTGGTTTGTGGTCGGAATGGGTCTCGGTGTGCGCGGAGTTGCCTTCGGCACTCTTATCGCTGAATGGAGCATGGTCGTTCTGGGTCTTGTTTTGATCGCACGTCACCTCTTGAGCGAAGATCCGCATTGGCCAATTCTCAAAATCGATTGGGCCCAAATACTCGATAGAGCCACAGTCATTAAAACACTCACTGTCAATGCCGACATTATGATCCGCACCCTTTGCCTCATATTCGC
>JAJFIN010000287.1 GCA_021774955.1 Alphaproteobacteria bacterium
GTCAACATCATTCCGAATGCGTCATGTGCACCGGTGCTGAACTTCAATGTTTGCTGTGAAGGATAACACCCAATTCATTTGCATCGTCCTATAACCGCAGCTCTGCCTCTATGTCGGCGACACTTTTTTTGACTTTCATAAAGCTGTCAGGATTGACGGAGATGGAGTTGATGCCATTCTTAACAAGAAATTGCGCGAACTCTGGGTAATTGCTGGGAGCTTCGCCGCAAATACCGACCGGTGTGCCTGTCTCAGCCGTCTTTTCAAGCAAGTTGGCGATGATTGTTTTTACCGCCTCATTGCGCTCGTCAAACAGCGACTGAAGGATGTCGCTGTCGCGATCAACGCCCAAAGTCAGCTGTGTCAGGTCATTGGAGCCGATCGAGAAACCGTCAAATCTCTGTGCAAATTGCTCGGCTAACAGAATATTGGAGGGTATCTCGGCCATCACGTATACTTCGAGACCGTTCTTACCTTGCTCCAGTTCATTCGCTCTCAACTCTTCGATGACCTTATCGGCTTCTTCAAGCGTCCTGCAAAATGGGATCATCAATTTGACATTCGTTAATCCAATGTCTTCACGGACACGACGCATCGCCTTGCATTCAAGGGCGAATCCCGCGCGGTAACTGTCATCATAGTATCGGCTTGCGCCGCGCCAACCGAGCATTGGATTGTCTTCGTGCGGCTCGAACTGCTTGCCGCCGATTAGGCCCGCGTATTCATTGGTCTTGAAATCGCTCATACGGACAATGACGGGATTGGGGTAATGACCCGCTGCGATCCGTGCAACGCCCTGGGCAAGCCTATCAACAAAATATTCTTCTTTGTCTTTATAGGCTGCCGTCAAATCCTCTATTTGTTGGCGTGCTTTGTCATCGAGAAGACTGTTGAAATGTATTAGTGCTAAGGGATGGATCTTGATCAAATTTCTGATGATAAACTCCATGCGGGCAAGACCCACACCATCGCTTGGCAAACGCCACCACCGAAACGCTGCCGAAGGATTAGCGAGATTGATCATGATTTTCGTTTTTGTTTCGGGTATCTCAGTAAGATTGAGATCGTGGGTTTCGAAGTCGATGAGCCCTTTGTAGACAGCGCCGGTTTCGCCTTCCGCGCAGGAGACAGTGACTTCTTGACCCTCGACAAGCAGGCTGGTCGCCTGACCGGTTCCAATCACAGCAGGCAGACCAAGTTCACGGCTCACGATTGCTGCGTGGCTCGTCCGGCCGCCATGATCGGTGATAATCGCGGCGGCCTTCTTCATGATGGGAACCCAATCCGGGTCCGTCATCTCTGTAACAAGCACACTTCCTTCTTTGAAATCGGCGATATTTTCTGCGCTGGCAATCCGGCAAACTTTGCCGCTGGCGATCGCATCGCCAATCGCCACACCCTCCAGCAACCTTTCGCTGGGTTGTTTGAGCCGGTAGCTTCGCAGATACCCAATGGCGCGTCTTGACTGAATAGTCTCTGGGCGCGCCTGGACGATGAAGAGCTCACCGGTTTCTCCGTCCTTTGCCCATTCCATGTCCATTGGTTGACCGTAATGTCGTTCAATTGTTACGGCCCAACGAGCGAGTGTCAAAATATCCTCTGTGTCCAAGACAAAAGACCGACGTTCATCAGTCGACGTCTCGACAAGAGCAACAGCGTCATTGTCGTTTTCTGAATAAATCAACTTTTGCGCTTTGCGTCCACAACGCTTGTGGATGATCGGTCGAAGTTTGTTGTTATCAAGTAGAGGTTTCAAAACCTCAAATTCATCGGGATCTACCGTGCCCTGGACGACGGTCTCCCCAAGTCCCCAATTGCCGTTGATCAAGACGATATTTGGAAACCCCGTATCGGTATCGATCGAAAACATCACACCCGAGCACGCCTTGTCCGAGCGAACCATCCGTTGAACGCCAACGGATATCGCCATATCGATCTGACCAAACCCATGGGTCTGCCGGTAGCTGATGGCGCGATCTGTAAAAAGAGACGCGAAACATCTCTTGCACGCCTGCAGGAGAGCGTCGTCGCCGCTAACATTCAGAAATGTCTCAAGCTGGCCGGCAAAACTCGCCTCTGGCAAATCTTCCGCTGTGGCGCTCGAGCGCACGGCAACGGCCGTCGGTCGGCCAGGCTCCTCGGCCATTTCATGATAGGCCTCGATGATGGCTTCACGCAAACCCTCTGGAAGGTCTGCGTTGAGGATCATTTGACGGATGTTGCGCCCAATATCGCCAAGTTTATCAGGTTCTTTTTCTAACCGCCCCAATTCCTGGCGCATGCCGTCCTCAAGCGCGTTCGCTTTGATAAACTCTCTGTATGCAGATGCGGTGATAGCGAACCCTTGAGGGACACGAATACCAGCCGATTTCAGATTGCCGATCATTTCCCCCAATGAAGCATTCTTCCCGCCAACGAGGCCGCCATCTTCGCGTGTAACCTGCGAAAGCGAGATAACATACTTATTGGGTGCCCGCGGCGCATCATCCGGTGAACCGCTTGCCTCTTTTTTGATCACCAGGTTTTTTCCATCTAACGAATGCCTTGATATGTAGGGTGCGAAAAATGTGAACGATAATGTCCGGTGCCGCTCTAGCTACTTAATAGCGCTACTCTGAACGCTCGAGGGCGTACGTACATTGACCCAAATCATTAGTTTCGGCGGAATCAAACCTAGGGTGAATCTGTCTCTTTATATGTGGTCGATTAGCACCGCCTGCTGGTGACGGTCACAAAGCCTTGCGTGTCAGACTATGGTTTTGATCTTCCTTATTTATGTCCAGCACGTGCAGAGAAATATAATATCGGTTTTACTCGGGGTTCCAACTCACCGCATTCTTTTGAGACTGGATTGCGTAAAATCAGCATCAGTTAATCCGGTTTGAAACTCGTACTGCTCATAGTGGAGTTGGGTCTTCTTGCCGGTTTTATAGCTGTCCATAATCAGCTCATGGGCGCGCCAAAATTTGCCCAGATATTGGCGATAATCATTTAGAGACAATGTCTTCTCCAATTTACCCTTTTGGTCATAGAAATCGACACGCTGCACTCGGTATTCGGTTTGGTCATACCAAGTCTCTAAACGGCCATACCCAGAATTTTCGTACAGTGGGTGGCGCTCTAAAACGAAACACTCGAGTGGCCCACACGTCTCGTCACGAAGCCATTTGTAGCTATATTTCTCAATCTCCTGCCCTGTTATATCTTCGTAAGCGAATTCACTGCCCATGAA
>JAJFIN010000288.1 GCA_021774955.1 Alphaproteobacteria bacterium
CCATCAAGGAGGCTTTGTCATGAGCGAGCAAACAACCTTCACCGGCAACAAAGCACTTCATATCGAAGAGGATCTCGTCTTCGATATCGGCACGACCGAAACATCGGGTGTCGATTTACCAACACCTGACACGTCCATTAAAAGTCGCCTCGGCGGACTGGAACGCGATGAGGCAATCGGTCTTGCCGGTCTGTCAGAACCCGAAACCATGCGCCATTATGTGCGTCTGTCTCAGAAAAATTATGCCATTGATACCGGGCTTTTCCCGCTTGGTTCATGCACCATGAAGCATAATCCAAGACTGAATGAGAAAGTCGTGCGCCTGCCAGGCTTCATTGACATTCACCCCCTTCAGCCCGAGCAGACCGTACAAGGCGCCTTGGAGCTCATGGAAACACTGAGCCACTGGCTTACGACCTTAACCGGCATGGCAGGTGTGACCTTGTCACCTAAAGCTGGCGCCCATGGCGAACTGTGCGGATTAATGGCGATTAAGGCGTGCCTTGAAGCGCGTGGCGACGCTCGCAAACGCGTGCTTGTTCCTGAATCTGCTCACGGTACAAACCCGGCCACGGCGGCAGCTTGCGGCTACACCGTCGATGTCATTCCGGTCAAAGACGATGGTCGCGTTGATCTTGATGCTTTCAAATTAAAACTCGGACCCGATGTCGCCGCGATCATGCTGACCAATCCCAATACCTGTGGCTTGTTTGAAAGCGAGATTATTGAGATTGCAGAAGCGATCCACGGGGCAGGGGGATTGTTTTATTGTGATGGCGCGAACTTCAACGCCATCGTCGGACGAGTACGCCCCGGCGACCTGGGCATCGATGCCATGCACATTAATCTGCATAAGACATTTTCAACGCCACACGGTGGCGGCGGACCGGGATCGGGTCCCGTGGTTTTTTCTGACACTCTAATGCCATTTGCACCGGTACCCTTGATAACTCGTAATGGCGACAAGCTTCATCTGGTTGAACATGTTTCAAAAGCCGACACCCAACCGTTGGGTCGCCTCACCGCCTTCCATGGGCAAATGGGCATGTTTGTCCGGGCGGTGGCTTACATGATGAGCCACGGTTCTGACGGCTTGCGCCAAGTTGCCGAAGATGCCGTGCTGAATGCCAATTATATTTTGGCACGGCTGAAAGATCTGATGGTGCCGGCCTTTCCCGGCCATTGCATGCACGAAGTTTTGTTCGATGACACATTCTTGAAGGACACCGGCGTCACCACACTCGACTTCGCCAAGGCCATGATCGATGAAGGGTTTCATCCGATGACCATGTATTTCCCGCTCGTCGTCGAGGGCGCCATGTTGATTGAGCCGACCGAAACAGAATCGAAAAAAGAACTCGACAAGTTCATCATCGCGCTGCGCGGACTGGCGAAAGCTGCCAAGAAAGGCGAGACCGAGAGATTTGCAGGCGCGCCATACTTTGCGCCTCGACGTCGCCTCGATGAAACCAGTGCCGCCCGCAAACCGGTCCTACGCTGGTCGCCAAAGCCAGCGACACCAACGGCCGCGGCTGCGGAATAGTGATGATAAGCCGTGTCGCGGGGTTTCTAGAAAAACAATTCACACGGCCACGAATGCGATCTAATCTCTCAGGAAATCAGGGGAGGATGATCCATGTCGATTCGCGCTACGCTATCCGTTGCAATGTTATTTGGATTTTGCGCGCCAGCACTAGCCGCCGAGACCCATATTCAGTGTGGGCAAATGATCAATGTGCGCACGCTTGAGATCCTCGAGAATCAAACAATCCGTGTAAACGCTAACAAAATCGTTGCTGTCGAAGCAGGCTTCGCCCCTGCACCGGCAGAGATCAATATTATCGATCTAAAAACATCGACTTGCATGCCGGGTTTAATGGACATGCATGTGCACTTAACCTCGGAGTACAGCAGCCGATCTAATATTGAGCGTTTCACCCTGGACGGGCCGGATTTTGCCATTCGTGCTGTGGCTAATGCCGACAAGACATTGATGGCCGGATTTACCACCGTCCGCGATTTGGGCGACAAAAGATTTGGCTCCGTCATTGCACTGAGAAAAGCAATCGATTCCGGCATTGTTCCAGGCCCCCGTGTCTTTGCGGCCGGAAAATCGATTGCAACGACGGGAGGTCATGCCGATCCAACCAATGGCGGTGCGCAATATTTAGATGATGTGCCGAGCCCGGAAGGGGGCGTGATAGATGGTGTGGCCGAAGCGCGGAAAGCTGTACGTCAGCGGTATAAGAACGGTGCGGATCTCATCAAGATAACCGCGACTGGCGGTGTCCTCAGCGTTGCCAAAAGCGGCCAGAACCCGCAATTCCAAAAGGATGAGCTGGAAGCAATCATCACAACCGCCCATGAATATGGCATGAAAGTCGCAGCTCATGCTCATGGCACAGAAGGTATGAAACGCGCGGCCGCGGCGGGGATCGATTCAATTGAGCATGGCACGTTCATGACCGATGATGTGATGCGGCTCATGAAACGCAAGGGCACCTGGTATGTCCCGACGATCCTGGCTGGGAATTGGGTCGGTGAGAAAGCAAAGATCGACGGTTTCTTTCCTGAATTGGTGCGCCCCAAAGCCGCCGCCATCGGTCCGCAAATTAGCGATACCTTCGCTCGCGCTTATAAAGCTGGTGTAAAGATTGCCTTTGGGACGGACACCGGCGTCTCGGCCCATGGCGACAATGCTCAGGAGTTTGAGCTGATGGTCGCAGCCGGCATGCCACCCCTTGAAGCTATTCGGTCGGCAACCCTTTATGGTGCTCAATTGGTTGGGATTGAAGATAAGGCTGGAACCCTGGAGCCTGGCAAGTGGGCGGATATTGTCGCCGTGCCGGGCAACCCCGTGGATGATATATCGCTGATGACAAAGGTGAACTTTGTGATGAAAGACGGGACGGTCTACAAACAATAGAGAGAGATGCTTCGGATCTTTTTCTTATTTAGTGGAAGCGGTCTTTAAGACCGTCGATGCTTTGCTCGACGAGCTTCTCACCGCTCGGCCCTGCGACTTTTGCTTTGATCACTTGCGTCGCTGCTTCGATGGCGACGTCAGCCGCAACAGCACGCACTTCTTTTAAAGCCTGCGCTTCAGCGTTTGAAATTTTGTCTTCTGCTGCTTTGGTCCGACGGATGAGTTGTTCCGCTAATGCTTCTTCTGTGTCCCTGCGCAAGCGTTCTGCTTCTTGTTTGGCTTGAGCGATAATGTCTTCAGCTTCTTTTTCCGCGTCTTTTTGTTTGCGCTCGTAAGAGGCCAGCAGAGCTAGAGCTTCTTCACGCAAGGTGCGCGCGTCGTCCAACTCTTTGCGGATCTGGTCGCGCCGGTCATCAAGCATTTTTCCGACCGTTTTGAAGGCGCCGAGATAACCAACACCACCTAGGAAAATCACCAAAGCAATTCCGGCCCAAAAAGTCGCGTGGGAGAGTTCGTTAAGCAGAAATTCCATTAGATCAATCTCCGTCAGCTCAATCTCTAAGCGTTGCGATTCTGAAGTGCGGCTCCAACAGCGGCATCTACGGCCCCTTGGTCGGCTTCATCACCAAGAATTTGAACAACCACTGCAGCGGCCGTATCGACAGCAACTTCACGCACATTGGCAAGAGCCGTCTCCTTGGTCGCCTTGATGCTTTGCTCGGCATCGGCAAGTTTGCCAGCAAGCTTTTCTTCCAACGCCGCTTTTTGCTGCTCAACATCTTCGTTGATGGCATCGCGTGTTTCTTGAGCCATCTTATGCGCCCGCGCTCGAGCCTCGGCTAAAGCTGTCTCATAAGATTCGATGGCTTTATCGGTTTCGGCCTTGAGTTGCGATGCTTTATCCAAATCATCGGCAATGCGATCGCGTCGTTCTTCGATCACTTGACCAATTTTTGGCAGAGCCACGCGCGACAAGACCACATATAAAACGCCGAACAGAACTGCGAGCCAAAAAAGTTGACTGGCAAAAGTCGTCGTATCCATTTGCGGGAGACCACCACCGTGGTCCTCCACGTGAGCGACTTCTGTGTGCGCCGTTTCTGTATCGGTGCCGTGACTAGTATCTTGAGCCATCATCTTACTTTCGCGGCGTTATTAGCTACCGAGGATGATGAACGCCATCACCAGACCAAACAGGCCGGTTGCTTCAGCCAGAGCAAAGCCGATGTAAACCATGCCGGTAAACTGAGCGGCCGCGCCTGGGTTACGTAAAGCGCCTTGCAAGAAATTACCAAAGATAATTCCGATGCCAACACCAGCACCAGCCAGAGCAATCGATGCCAGACCGGCGCCAATCATTTTTGCTGCTTCTACTTCCATGTTCTTTCTCCTAGTCGAGGGTGATATTTAATAAAATGAACTAATGTGCTTTCCGATCAGTGACCCGGATGGATCGCATCATTGAGGTAGATGCAGGTCAAGATCGTGAAAATGAAGGCTTGTAGGAATGCCACCAAGAATTCCAGACCGGTTAAAGCAACGGCTGCAACAAGCGGCAACAAAGCAAAAACTTTAAAGGCACCAGCCAAGCTGCCCAGACTAACCACAAAACCGGCAAACACTTTGAGCATGGTATGGCCTGCCAG
>JAJFIN010000289.1 GCA_021774955.1 Alphaproteobacteria bacterium
GTCATGGCTGAAGAAAAACGAACCGGTGGTTGCCTGTGCGGTGGGGTTAGGTTTGAAATGACCGGGGAGATGTCTGACGTAGTTTACTGCCATTGTTCGATGTGCCGGAAAACAACAGGCCATGTTCACGCCGGCACGGGAGGTTTGAAAGAGAATTTCACTCTGACAAAATCCGATACGTTGAAATGGTATACCTCATCACCGGATATTCGGCGCGGCTTCTGCAGTACATGCGGCGGCAATCTGTTTTTTGATCCGGAGAAAAAGGCACATATTAGTATTTGCGCCGGAATGCTGGATGAACCAACAGGTATTGGCGAACGGGAACATATCTTCGCCGAGGACAAAGGTGACTATTATGAGATCACTGGTCCGTTGAAGGTCAACGCCAAGTGGTATGAAAAGTAAAACGATCTGGTAATTTTACCCCCTCCCTCCTTCACGCTTCCTCAGAAAATGCGCAGCATTTATCTGTGGTCCAATGGCCACTCAGCAAAGTTCTCGCACGAGTTTATCCGAAGTGTTGCTAGTTCGTGTGACCAACACAACCTCTGTACTCAAAGGAGATACGAGTGGGCCCCAGATAAATGCTGCGCATTTTCTGGGGAAGCATTAGGGTTTATTTCTTAGGGCGACATTTCTTTTGGACGTCACACTGGTCCCGAAGCGTTTTTCGTTCTACTCACCTGCGTGAACTTGCGGACCATGATCCGTGAGGTGCCTGAGTTCACCCACAGCTTGTCGAATAATTTTTGCCGAAGAATTGAGGAACAAGCCGGCGAGCAACATAGCGACGATCAGGTCGGGCCACGGACTGCCCGTACCGGCAATTAACAATGCGGCTCCGACCACGGCAAGATTGCCGATCGCATCGTTGCGGCTACACAGCCAGACCGAACGGACATTGGCGTCGCCATCGCGGTATTTGAGCAGCAACAAGACACTGACCAAGTTGGCGGCGAAGGCTAACAAACCGATGGACCCCATCATGAATTCATCGGGTTGGCCGAGCACGAAAACCCGATAGATCGATTCACTCAAGATCCAAACAGCCATCGCACCGAGGCTGACGCCTTTAAACAGAGCCGCCCCCGCCCGCCATTTCGCCGGACGGCCGATCATCCAAAATGTCAGCGCATAGGTAGCGGTATCGCCTAAGAAATCGAGCGCATCAGCGCGCAGAGCCATAGATTGAGCGGCCAACCCCGCCGACATCTCGACGCCGAACATGGCACCATTGATAGCGATGATAACCCAAAGTACCCGCTTATAGGCCTTGGACATGCCATCGAATTTCAGATCCTGATCACAGCAACCAGCCATATTTCCCTGTTTCCTGCCATTTTATCGCGTTCTTGTATTTTCCGACTCTCAACCTAATATCTACAGTCACTGTAGGTTCAAGAGAAAAAGTGAGTGCGATGTCAGATTTTACGATTGGCAAGCTCGCCCGTGAGAGTGGCTGCAAAGTGCAAACCATTCGTTATTACGAGCAAATTGGGTTGCTGCCGGAGCCTTATCGCTCGGAAGGCAACCAACGGCTGTATGATCGCGTTGATGTTGATCGTCTGAGTTTTATCCGCCATGCCCGCGCGCTCGGCTTTTCGCTGACCGAAGTGCGCGAGCTTATGACCCTGTCAGATGATCCGGACCGACCTTGCGAGAGCGTCGACTTGATCGCGCGTTCAAACCTCACCAAAGTCGAAGATAAGATTGCACAACTCACTGCTTTGCGCGAAGAACTAAAGCGCATGGTTCACGAATGCGAAGGCGGACAAATTAGCGATTGTCGGGTGATCAATATTCTCTCCGACCACGGCCAATGTTTGACGGACAAGCATGAGTGAGATGTTGGTGAAATACGCAAGGCCCCTTCGAGACACCTGCTGCGCAGGCTCCTCAGGGTAACGGCATAAAAAGAACGTCATGGTGAGGAGGCGCTTCAGCGCCGTCTCGAACCAGGGTGGAACACACGAGCAGGAATATAATGAACGATATAACACCAGAAGCTATCTTTCTTGAGGACCGGGCGATTTTACGTGTTGAAGGCGAAGACGCGCGCTCCTTTCTTCAGGGATTGATCACCAATGACATGGATGGTGTTGATGATGCGCATGCCATTTATTCAGCGTTGCAAACGCCGCAAGGAAAATTTCTGTTTGATTTTTTTGTCGTCGAGGCTGATGGCGCGTTCCTAATCGATTGCGAAAAAGCGCGCTTAGCTGACCTCCAAAAACGGCTCACCCTATACAAGCTGCGCGCAGCGGTGACTCTTTCCGTTGTTTCTAATTACGGGGTTGCTGCGATTTATGGACCGGCCGCCGCCTCATCACTTGGTTTTGCTGCTGAAGAGGCCGGGGCGGCGCGAGACATTCTCGGCGGTCATGGCTTCATCGATCCGCGAAATGCGGCCATGGGTGTGCGGGTCATTGGTGAACTTGGAAGTCTGGCGGAAGAATTGATGGCACTTGGTTTGGAAGAAGGGACGCTTGAAAATTACCATGCATCGCGGATCGCCCGTTGCGTGCCCAATCATTCCTTGGACATCACACCGGAACAGGTTTTCATTTTGGACTTCGGCTTTGACAGACTGAACGGTGTTTCGTTTTCCAAGGGGTGTTATATCGGCCAAGAAATTGTCTCGCGCATGAGAAACCGGGGGACATCGCGAAAGATGCTCGCGCGCGTTCGTGTGGATGGTGCGTTACCAGCACCTGGCACAGAGATCAAAGACGGCGAAAGAAGCATTGGGGTCTTATTATCCGGCCAAGACAGCAACGCATTGGCACTCATGCGAACCGACCGTTGGGACAAAGGTGCCACGCTTTCCACAGCCGACGGCATGGACATAAATGTTTTCGAAGCAGATGATCTATCAAAGTAACAAATGGGAGGAATGAAATGAGTCTTCAAGAACTCGACACGATCAAAGAAATGTTGGCCCAACGTCCGAATGCGGGTGAAGCCAAAACATGGCAAAGCCGCAATGCCATGGATTTGGCTGGATTGGCGATGCCGATGCCTGAAGAGTCGATTGATATCTGGAAAACATCGGCCAACGGTGTTCCGGCGCTGGCCTTCGAACCGGCGGATGCCGATCCTTCGCGCACGCTGCTTTATTTCCACGGCGGTGGATATTCCATCGGGTCACCCTTGTCTCATCGGCACCTCGTGGCGAAGCTCGCCATAGACGCGGGCGTGAATGCGCTTTCCGTTGATTATCGTATGGCGCCGGAAGATCCCTTCCCAGCCGCCGTTGACGACGCGGTTGTGGCTTATCAATATCTGCTTGATCAGGGTACGGATCCTCAGAAAATCGTTCTGTCCGGCGACAGTGCCGGGGGTGGATTGACCATTGCGACTCTCTTAGCTCTGCGTGACCTTGATCTTCCGCTGCCGGCTGCTGCAGCGCCGATATCGCCGTGGGTCGATATGACTTGTTCCGGTGAAAGCTATCAGACACGCGGTGATAAAGATCCGATGATCCAACATGAAGGTATTCGGGCGATGGCCTCGCTTTATCTGGATGGCCAAGACGATAAAACGCCGCTTGCATCTCCCCTTCACGCCGATCTCGCGGGTCTTCCTCCTCTTCTTATTCATGTTGGCGATTCGGAAGTTCTTTTGAGCGACTCACAGGTTTTGGCAGAACGCGCGCGTGCAGCAGGTGTTGATGTTCGCATCAATATTTACGACGACATGATCCATGTCTGGCATTTTTTCTGGCCGATGCTTTCAGAAGCCCGCGATGCGGTCGATGAAATCACTGCTTTCATGCGAGAGAAACTAAACTAGTCGGGATCCTTCCAGGATACACCTTGTCCGCTGCTGCCGTTGGCCTTTATCGAGCGATCTTGAATATTTATCTTCTCAGTAGCAAATGTTATGTTGTAACATTGCGTTAAATACTATATTCGTTCTGCGGTTTGCGAAGTCGCTATCCTGCCAGAGTACACCTAGCCAATGCGTACCTTTTTATTGTTCCTACTGATAATAAATTCATCGCTTGGAATCACGTCGGTGGCATGGGCTGACGAATCCGCTCAAGAGCATCAGCACAAACCAAACGATCTCGCGCTTGATGAAGTCATCACCATTGGCGCACCAACTGGCCGCACGCGTCTTGACCTGTTGACCACAACAGATGTTGTGAAAGACAGTGAGCTCGAGCGATCTCTTGCCCCCACCCTTGGTGAAACACTGGCGCGACAACCGGGAATTTCTTCAACTTATTTTGGAAATGGTGCCAGCCGCCCCGTTATTCGCGGCCTCGGAGGCAGCCGCGTGCGCACGCTCGTCGACGGAATTGGCTCTTTGGATGCAGCTGTTACCAGCCCCGACCACGCGGTGGCCATTGATCCGCTGACCGCTAAATCCTTCGAAATCATCCGTGGACCGGCTGCCCTTCTTTATGGCAACTCTGCCTCAGGCGGTGTTATCAATGTGCGCGACGGTCGCATTCCTGAAGAGCCCAGTGACAAGCTCATAACTGGAAAAGTTCGCGTAGCGGTCGGGAGTGTTGCGGATGAAGCGTCGCTAAGCGGCACAATGGATGTTTCGTTTGGTGACTTCATCCTCCATAGTGACGGGTTTTATCGCCAAACCGACAATTTCGATATTCCTGGCTTTGCCCGCTCGGAAATCATTAGGGCCCTCTCTGCTTCCGCAAGCCCGCCGCCGCTGCCAGCACAGGAAATCAAAGACGAAGTTCTCAATAGCGATGTGGAATCGAAAGGGCTTACAATCGGCGCGTCGCGCCTTTTTGACGCTGGTTTTGTGGGTATGTCCGTAAGCCGATCAAATAATGATTACGGCTTACCCATCAGCTTTATCGAAGACCCGGCAGCGATAAACGCACCAGAGAGCGTGCGGATAGAGGTCGATCAAACCAGGTACGATTTCAAAGCGCATCTTGAAACGCCAATAGCGTTTCTTGATACGACCCGATTGAGGTTCGGCTATGTCGATTATGAGCACCGGGAAATTGAAGATGGTGCTATCGGGACAATTTTTAAAAATGATGGCTGGGAGGGCCGCATTGAATTGAAACAACGCGCATTCGCCAATCTCAAAGGCTTATCGGGATTTCAAGCGACCCATCGCGATTTTGAAGCGATCGGGGATGAGGCGTTCGTGCCACCGTCCAAAACCCAAACCTACGGAATCTTCTCTCACCAGGAAATAACATTTAACAAATGGCGTGCCGAAGGCGGCTTGCGTTATGAGTGGCAGGAGATTCAATCCACGTCAGTGTCCTTTAACAAAGAGACCCGTAGCCTCAGTGGCTCTGTGGGCCTTGCCTATAGACCCGACGATTATTCGATTGTGGGTATCAACGTCTTTCGAACCGAACGCGCGCCCATCGCCGAAGAGCTGCTCTCAAATGGGGCCCATTTGGCTACAGATACTTTTGAAATTGGCAGTCAATCGCTTAAAAAGGAAACCGGTCTAGGGATAGAAATAGTTGCCAGATCTGAAACGGACATCATGGCTCTTTCCGGCAGTCTGTTTTACACAGACTATTCCGATTTCATCTTCGAATCTGCCACAGGTAGTATGATGGATGGTTTGCCGGTGTTTCAATTCAGTCAATCTGATGCTGCCTTTTATGGCTGGGAAGCAGAAGCAGATATTGAACTTGTCGACCAAGGCGGCTTCGCGATTAACCTGCACCTAACGGGCGACTACGTTCGGGCTAAACGGGATGGCACCGTCAGCGAAAACCTCCCCCGCATTCCTCCCCTCAGTCTTACAGCGGGTCTGGAACTCCGTTCCGAATACATCGAAGCAAACCTCGAAACTGAATGGGTTGCCAAACAGAAACATGAAGCCATATTTGAAAGTGAAACAAACGGCTATACCTTGTTGAACGCCTCCTTGAGCTATCGGCTGTTCGGAGACAACAGCAAAACTGTGATTAACCTCACCGGGCGTAATCTGACAGATAAAGAAGCACGTAATCACGTGTCCTTTCTCAAAGAGCGCCTGCCGCTACCCGGTCGCGATGTACGCGTGAGTGTGACCCAACAATTCTAGCGCGAACAAAAAACTTTCTTCTCAAATTGTAGTCGTTGCCCTCTTGCATTAGAGTTAGTAGCCTATTCTTAGGAGGAAGTTCTATGCCGAGACTGAGAGAGGTTCCACGCGCGGAAGTTACCGACGAAGTTATCCTTGGGCTATACGACCTTTTATTTGACGACAAAGATCCGGTGACAGAGCCGGGGACAGAGACCGGGACGCCAGGTGATTGGTGGACGGTGTTTGCACTTGTACCCGACTGTTTTAGACATTGCGTTCAGGGTTTCCAGTTTTATCGAAGTCCAAAACGAAAACTCGACCCCCAATTGCGCGAGCTCGGCCAAACGCGCGCAGGCTACTCACGATCCTCGCTGTTTGTTTATTCACAACATTGCAAATCGTGTCGTGGCGTCGGTATGTCAGAAGAAAAAATTCAAGCCATTCCGCATTATCAAGTGTCCGATGTCTTTTCACCGCTCGAGCGCGCGGTTCTCGCCTATACGGATGCGTTAGTGCTTGAAGGCGGGCGGGTGCCAGATGAGGTGTTCAAAGTATTGAAAGACAATTTGAGCGATGAAGAAATTCTGGAACTGACCTACATCACATCACTTTATGAAATGCATGCGACGATGACCAAAGCTTTACGGCTCGAGTTTGACAATGTCGATGAACGGATGGTGGAAATCCCGGCACCAACGGCAGAGGCAAACCTAGACGTTATGCGTATGGTGGATCGAGGCGAACAATAAGTTTGGAGATAAAGATGGGCTACCATCACCTAGCCTTCGCGGCAAAAAACATGAAGGATATCCACCACTTTTACGAAGAGGTGATGGAGTTTGAATTGGTGAAAGTCGAAATTGGACCGGCGCCACAAGGGGGATGGGCCAAGCACTTCTTCTACCGAATGGAAGACGATTCTAAATTTATCGCGTTCTGGGAAATGCATGATATGCCGGGCACGGAGGGTTTTGAATCAAACATATCTAAGGCGGCGGGCGTTCCCGATCATGTCAACCACATTGCCTTTGATGTGGTCGACAAAGCCGATCTCGATCGGCGCCAACAACAATGGCTCGACGCAGGTTTAGACGTCCTTGAGATCGATCATAATTGGTGCCATTCGATCTATACTAAAGACCCGAATGACAATCTGGTGGAGTTTTGCCTAACCACGGGGAGTTTTACTGAAGCTGATCGCGAGCGAGCGTTAGAGGCCCTGACGCGTGATGACGTTGACGCCTCAAAACCACCCGCGACGATTATTTCGCATAGAGCTGAGGCTGCTGAGTGAGGGTGGTGTTTGTTCGTTTCCATACTGAAATATTCAACAAATTTTTACTCCAACGTCATCCTGAGGAGGATGTGCAACATCCGTCTCGAAGGATTGAGGTTTCATCTCTGCCATGCCTCCTTCGAGACGCCACCTATGGTGGCTCCTCAGGATAACGGAAGAGTGTGAGGCATAATTCGAAATAGAGCCTATCCGCCGAAGGCTGCCACTGTATCGACCGCAGCAAAGGCTGACATGTTGATGAGCCCGCGCGCGGTGACCGAGGGCGTCACGATGTGGGCTGGCCGACCGGAGCCCAGCAAAATTGGTCCAACATGAAGGCCGTCGCCCAGCACTTTCAAAAGTTCAAAGGCGATATTGGCGGCATCGAGATTGGGCATGATTAACAGGTTGGCCGGACCGTCTAAAAGTGAGTTCGGAAAGATGCGATCTCTGTGTTGCGGATTAAGCGCTGCTTCTGCCTGCATCTCGCCTTCCACTTCCAAGTCTGGTGCTTCTTGACGTAACAGCTCAACGGCGTGACACATCTTTAGGGCAGACTCGGTCGAGGCAGAACCAAAGCTTGAATGCGATAGGAGCGCCACTTTTGGTTCAATACCGAAGCGCTTAATTTGCTTGGCGGCCAATTGCGTCATCTCGGAGATTTCCTCCGCAGACGGATTGGCTGTCACGAAGGTATCGCAGAGAAATATCGCGCCTTTAGGCAGGATTAGGACGGACAAGGCAGACACACCTGACACACCTTGTTGTTTGCCCAGCACGTCGAGCACATAGCGCAAGTGAAAGTCATAACGACCATAGGTGCCGCAAATGAGACCATCGACCTCGCCACGTCGCAGCATGATCGCACCAATGGCTGTGGTATTGGTGCGCATAATCGTGCGGGCCGCATCGGGTGAGACGCCGCCGCGCTCCATCACTTTGTGATAGCTCTGCCAGTAAGATTCGTAGCGTGGGTCATCTTCCGGATTGCACAAATCAAAGTGTTCTTCGGCGCGCAGGCGCAGGCCCAGGCGTTCTATGCGTTTCTCGATCACGCTCGGCCGGCCGATCAATGTCGGGCGCGCCATGCCTTCGTCAATCACCGCCTGCACCGCCAATAACACGCGCTCATCTTCACCTTCGGCATAACAAAGACGGGCTTTGGTGCGCGATTTTTTGGCCGCGGCAAAAACCGGCTGCATGATATTGCCCGTTTTGAACACAAGCGTATTGAGGCGATCCCGATAAGCATCCATGTCTTCGATGGGGCGTGTGGCGACGCCGGACTCCATGGCGGCTTGGGCCACAGCAGGGGCCACTGCTGTTATCAACCGGGGATCAAATGGTTTTGGTAAAACATAGTCCGGGCCGAGACGTAGTTCTTCGCCGCTATAGGCTTTGGCAACCACGTCGGAACTTTCGGCTTCGGCAAGCGCGGCGATGGCTTTGACGCAAGCGATCTTCATTTCTTCGTTGATGGT
>JAJFIN010000290.1 GCA_021774955.1 Alphaproteobacteria bacterium
CTTAAGGTTACTCGGATTTGTCTGCCTCATAAGCTGGAAGGCGCCGTCTGTCACGTGTTTTTGTTGGTTTGCAAAACACTTCCCCGCCCGATAAGTTCCGCGCCATGTTGCATTCTTTTCAAGTTCTCATCGCGGTGGCGCTGGGCGGGGCCATTGGCGCGGCGGCGCGGCACCTG
Organism: Alphaproteobacteria bacterium; assembly: GCA_021774955.1. GTDB lineage: Bacteria > Pseudomonadota > Alphaproteobacteria > M2410 > M2410 > JAJFIN01. Next base: position 177 of record JAJFIN010000290.1, read on the forward strand.
ACCTCGCGGGCCTTCGTGCATCTGCTTGGCACCGGTTTTCCGTGGGGCACGCTCACCGTGAATGTGCTCGGCTCGTTCCTGATGGGCGTGTTGATCGAGGTCGCGGCCTTGCGGCTTAATCTGTCGCTTGAATGGCGGGCGTTCCTGACCGTCGGCGTGCTCGGCGGCTTTACCACCTTCTCGTCGTTCGCGCTCGATGCGGTCACGCTTTATGAGCGCGGCGAGCTCGGCTTGGCGCTCAGCTCTTCCATCGGCTCGGTGGTCATGACGATCCAGGCGCTGTTTGCCGGGCTCGTTCTGATGCGGGCGGTGCTGACATGAGCGGTGTGCAAAAGGTTGAGGTTGCGTCGGGCGATGACGGCAGGCGGCTCGAAAAATGGTTCCGCGATCGCTTTCCGGATCTGCCGCGCGGCCGGCTCGAGAAGCTTCTGCGCACCGGGCAAATCCGCGTCGATGGCGGCCGCGTTAAATCCTCGACCAAGCTGGCGGCCGGGCAGACCGTGCGCATTCCGCCGTTGCAAGAAACGAGCGCCGGCGCCCCCCAACGCACATATGATGGCGCGCTGTCGGCGCGCGACAAGACGTTGATCAAAAGCCTCGTTATCTATGAGGACGACGCGCTCATTGTGCTGAACAAACCAGCCGGGCTCGCAGTCCAAGGCGGCACCAATACCGACCATCATATCGACCGGCTGTTGCCGGGCCTCGCGCCCAAAGGGGCAGACAGTAAAGCTGAAATTCCGCGCCTGGTCCATCGCCTCGACCGCGATACGAGCGGCGTTCTTTTGCTTGCAAAAACAACGGCTTCGGCGTCGTTCCTCACACGCGCCTTCCGCGAAAAAACCACCCTCAAACTCTATTGGGCGCTGGTCATTGGCGCGCCGCGCCCGGCCTCGGGCCGCATCGAATTGGCGCTGGCCAAGTCCGGCGCGGCCCACCAAGAACGCGTCATCGGCGCCCCGACACGCGAAGACATTAAGCGGCTCAAAGCCAAACGCGCGGTGACTTTATACGCAACTGTCGCGGCCGCCGGGCAGCGCCTCGCCTGGCTCGCCGTGCGCCCGATTACCGGCCGCACCCATCAGATCCGTGCGCATCTGGCCTCGATCGGCCATCCGGTCGTCGGCGACCGAAAGTACGGCGGCGCCGATGCCCATCCCGGCGGCGATCTGCCGCGCAAGATGCAGCTTCATGCGCGCTTCTTGGAAGTGCCACATCCCGAAGGCGGCGTGTTCCAGATCACCGCGCCGGTGCCCGAACATATGAACGAGGCTTGGAACCTGCTCGGGTTTGAAGAGGCGCAAGGGGAAGAGATGCAGGAGATGTTTGAGGAATGAGTGTGGTGCCCATGGTTCGAGACACGAGCTTCGCTCGCCCTCACCATGACGTTTTAATTTTATTCGGCGTCACCCTGAGGAACGAGCGAAGCGAGAGTCTCGAAGGGTGCCTGGAGGAATTAAGGAACCAACCAGAATCATGACCGCCCCCAAGTTCATCGTGTTTGATTGCGACGGCACTTTAGTCGACAGCGAATACATTATCGCCGAGGCGATGAGGCGCGGATTTACCGCGCACGGGTTCGAACCTATTCCGCGCGAAGCGGTGCGCCGGGTTGTGGGCCTTCATCTGCGCGAGGCGGTCGCAACTCTGGCGCCGCACCTCAGCGCCGCCGAATGCGACGCCGTCACCGAGAGTTACAAGCAGGCGTTTTATGCGCTGCGCACCGAAGAAGACCAGCGCGAGCCATTGTTTGACGGTGTCCTGCCGGTGCTGTCCACGCTTCGCGCGGCCGGCCATTCCATCGGTCTGGCCACCGGCAAGTCGCGCCGCGGTGTCGATGCGGTGTTTAAGCTCCATGGGCTCGCCGAATATTTCGACGTCGTCAAAACCGCCGACGATGGCCCCGGCAAACCGCACCCGCAAATCTTGGAAGACGCCATGGCGAAAGTTGGCGCCACGCCCGCCGACAGCGTGGTGATCGGCGATACGACCTTCGACATGGAACTCGCCGCCAATGCCCGCGCGCACGCGATTGGCGTTCACTGGGGCTATCACGAGGGCCATGAGTTGACGGCCGCCGGTGCGGCGCACGTGCTCAAGGCGTTCGATGAGCTGCCGGGCGCGCTTGCGGGGATTTGGGGGTCAGGGTGACCATCGCCCTTCGAGACGCAGGCTGCGCCTGCTCCTCAGGGTAACGGCCTAGTATTAAACACGTCATCCTGAGGAGGGCCGTAAGGCCCGTCTCGAAGGATGGGCAATATTTCCTCCTTACCCAGACATTATTTTCCATAAATTGATCCTGATCAATGAAACCAAGGCCAAGCCTTTCTAAATTTAAAATGCCACGGTAAGGAGTAGACCTGAAGACACTCATCTCGAAAAATGTCGCAAGATGTGGATTGGGAGAGCTATGGATCAGCGATGCGATAATCTATCGTGACGGGGCCCGTTGGTCATTGCAGGAGTGCGCATGGGGAGACCCAGGTGTAGACTAGCAATACCGCGGGCCTTTTTTTGCGCTCACGCTAGTGCGCTGGCGCGCACAGCTTCGCGGGAGCGGCGCGTGAGCGCCGAGCCGCGCTTGCGGCTGTTTTCCCGTGGCCACAAACAAAAACTGTCATGGTGAGGAGGCGCGCCAGCGCCGTCTCGAACTAGGGTGGTGTACTCCTACCTAGACACGCCCCCAAAACCACGCCAAACTCTGCCTATGAAAATTATCACAAACATCGCCATCCTCCTCGTCGCTGCGCTCCATGCCGGTTTCCTGGCGCTCGAAATGTTTTTCTGGGACCACCCGTTCGGGCGCGAGGTCTTCTCCATGACGCCTGAGCAATCAGCCGAGACCGCCGTGCTCGCCGCCAACCAAGGGCTCTATAATGGCTTCCTCGCCGCCGGTCTGCTGTGGGGGTTGATCGCGAGCAAGCGCGATGTAACGTTCTTCTTTCTTAGCTGCGTTATCGTCGCCGGTGTCTACGGCGCACTGACCGCCAGCTTTTCGATCCTCTATCTGCAAGCCATGCCCGCGATGGCGGCTTTCGCCTTGATGGTCTTTGCACGGAGTGAATAATATCAACTGCCGTCACCCCGGACACTTTGAAGACAGTCGGGCCATGCCCGAAAAATAGATATGGGATATCGATTTTCGTCTGAGAAGGCCATGGCAATGGCGTAGTGCGATCCGGGGTCCATACCACAAGTCACTTCTGAATTTCAACAGTACGTCAGTATACGATACAACGCCCACAGGAATAGACACAAGGAGCTTTGGGGGTCAAGCCCGGAGTGACGGAAGTGATTTTGACAATTGCGGAATGACAGCGGAGAGGTTAGTACGTGTTTTCTCCATGGTTCGAGACGGCGCTGACGCGCCCCTCACCATGACGGTATTCTTTGATGTGTCATCCTGAGGAACGAGCGAATGCGAGTGTCTCGAAGGATGGGCTACACACTCTTTTCTAGATCCGCCTTTTCATCCGTACAGGTCTTATTATAACTTTACGCCCCATACCACCGAGATCACGCAGCGCAGGTCAGCGTTCGCCATCCCCTGATCGCAGAAACCATTGGGTAGGCCTTCGGCAATGGTTTCTGCGATCAGGGGGTCTAGGGTTTGACGTCATTGCCCATTACAGTCGCTGCGACGGCGTACCCGGTCAACGCCAAGGCCGGATGACAGCTTATTTTGGCACCTTCAACCGTGACTTTGACGGCAATAAAATTGAGATTGTGACTTTTCCGAGGAAGGAATAGGTTGAGCCATGACCTCAGAATTCAGATGGAAAGCAATAATACATACGATTTTTATCCTGGTCGTTCTGGGTGCCGGAGCGTATTTGCATGCAACAGACAATAGGCTCATCATCTTTGTCTATATTACGTTGTTCATGATGGCGTTTTATGGGTTGGTTCAATTTTACAACTGGATTTACCTGCGCTTGATAGACCCAGATGCTCGTCCGGATGACGCATATTATTTTGATGATAGTCGCTATTTTGCAATGCCCGCTGTGTTCCTCACCTTCTATGCTCTGTTGCGATTGCATCCTTATCCACTTATTGGAATTCCGATTTTGCTAGCCATACTCTGGGTCAGAATGTGGTTCATACGGAGGAGAATGCGTTAACTTCACACACTCTCTGTTTGTCACCCCGCGACTTGATCGCGGGGTCCACGGAAAGTTGTTAATCAGATGGATTCCACAAGAAGCATTATGTCAAGCCACGGAATGACAATGGAGAGGGCAGCGTGAATCTGCCCATGGTTCGAGACGGCGCTGGCGCGCCCCTCACCATGACGTTATTTTAAAACCACGTCATCCTGAGGAAGGGCGAAGCCCTGTCTCGAAGGATGGGCTGTACGCTTTTCTCTAGACATTATCTTTTCATCCGTACATGTCCCATTGAAATTCAACCGGACGTGCCGCCAAGATCATGCGGGTGAGGTCAGCGTGCGCCATCCCCTGATCGCAGAAACCATTGGGTAGACCTTCGGCAATGGTTTCTGCGATCAGGGGGTCTGGAGTTTGACGCCATCGCCAATGGCGGTCGGTGCGACGGCGCGTCCGGTGAGCGCCAGGGCCAGATGGTCGCTTATTTAGGTGTGTTCTTTCATGATTTCGATGGTAATAAGATTGAGATTGTTACGCTTCCGCGGAAGGGATAAGCTTGAGCTATGACTTCTGAATTCAGATGGAAGGCCGCTATTTATTTGATATTTATAACCATCCTCTTGGGTGTCGGTGCTTACCTGCGTGCTATCGACAGTGAGTTGATAAATATTGTCTATCTCATAATCATTGCGACAATGGTTTTTGGCACATTTGGATTCTACCTCTGGGTCTACGTACGCTTAGTCAACAAGGACGCCCGCCCTTGGGATGTGTACGGCCGTGAAGAGAGCCGCCTTTTTGCCTTTGTAGCATTATTTTTTACGATGGTTTCGATTTTGACATCGAGTTTCTACCCACTCCTATGGATCTTGGTTTTAATAGCTTTAGCCCGTCTCAGGATGTGGTTTATACGGAGGAGATTGCGTTAACTTCGCTTACTCCCGCATAGTCATCTCAGACGCCGGTTCCGTCCAAATCTTTGATTTGGGACCGGAAGCGCGTGATCTGAGATCCAGAGCCGCGAACTTCGGAGCTTGCAGCTCTGGATTCCAGATCGCGCTCACGATGTTCGCTTGTCTGGAATGACAATGGAGAGGGCGCACTCTAACTCCCAAACACCATCAGCCTTTGGTGTAGTCATGTTTGCAATTGCCGCATTTCCTCGGAACAAAAGGCGTCCATATCCCATTGCGGTCTTTGGCGGCTGGCCATCCGCAGTCTGGACATTTCTGGATCAAGATGAGTGGACCTACGATCAAAAAAAGCAAAATTCCGAACAACCAATATTGATGCGTTAGCACCCAAATACCGCCAACTCCATACAATATGAGTAACCATATTACTCGACTACGGGCGTTGTTTCTGAAAAGTGTTTTCATATATAGATCAGTTTACGTCGCTCAAAGATCAATTGCGGAATAGAAATCAGACCGCATTCCATTTTCTAGACCTATCTCAGTGGAATATTGGAAACGATCACACGCTTCTCCGGTTCAGCCACCCCGTGCTCACCTAACAATTTAACAAACGCTTGCCAGACTGGGCTGGGATAACTGGATGGTCCGATAATAATCCGCTCCACAAGATTATCTATTGAAAGGTCTGGCGTACCGTTTTCACCAATTTTCATAAGTGGAACTTTGCATACCGGCTGGGGGATTCCGGTAATGTCTACGATTTGTTCATGGATGTAATCAGACCTGTCAAAATTTGGGCAGTAAACAATTCGCCATTCCTTCTCTTCAGAGAATGCTTTGTGTTTTGTGCACAAAACAGAAAAACGAAAGACATTGAATAAATAGTTGATGATTGTCTCGGTGGGGCAATCGCGTATGAATGAGATGTGGTTCTCGATTTGTTCAACCATCTCCAAAAACTGCTTTTGAAATTCAACTTCATCTAAATATTCTACAGGACTGCTATACGCATGTAGATCATTTTCATCTATCGTAAAGGGCTGGTTATTGAGGACAATTGCTACTCCCTGATCTCCGCCATATGCGCGCCACATGGAGAGTCGTCCATGAATGTCTTCAGTATCTAAATGTTCAGAAAGGCAAACAATGAACGTGTTGTGCTCAAAGTTAGGAAGCCAGTTGTTGAACCTGCTTGCAACTTCAGCTGCCAACTCCTTCTTCACGTTGTCCAAGATGCTATTTAGGCGAGATTTGAACACTTCGTTATAGGATTTAAGCAGATAACTCATACCGTGAGCGAACTCCGAGGTGTCGTTCATGCAAGCTGTTTTTCTCATCCACACTTCACCATTGCTGATGATTGCCATAGCAGCCGACGCCGAAGTGTAGTGTACAAATCGAGTGTTATTCTGTTTTACTTGGTTTACTCTTAGTTCTGATGGTTTGAAAAAGATTGTGTCTAATTTTGAATGCATTTCATCCTCGTCCATAAATCCATTCCATTTTTATATTTATCTTCGCTCTATTCATCTCTATACTGATTACTGGTAACTCATCTGCTATCAGACAAATCTCTACCTCAAATCCTAAACCGATTACGCAGGGCGAGGCCAAAGAGGAATATGAAGATGAGGGCGAAGAGGCCCTCGGTCATGTTGAGCCAATGGATGTATTCGGGGATGGATTTGCCGAATAGCTTCTTGGCCATTTCTTTCTTGGCGCTGCCCGAGCCACCGATGAATGGCAGGATGTTGGTTGCCGAGTAGAGCAAGGATGAAAGAAAGAGATCCCAAACGTAAGAAAGAGACTCTAGTTTTAGCTTCACCCAGCCGGTCAATGTGTCGGAGGTTAGTTCCAGAATATTTTTTGACTTATACGCAAGGCAAGTGTGCAAAAGAGCAAAGCCAAACAAAACCCCTGAGAGCCCATAGGTCGGTCTCGTCAGTGAGCGCCCAAAATCGCTAAATGTTTCATAGAGGAGGTTGGGGATGAGGCTTATGCCTTTAACCCGTGTGCCGCGCATGGCTTTTAGCTCATAGGCAAAGAACTTTTGCTCTTGGTAATGATCTTGTGCGAGGGCGGCCATTTCTTTGAGGCGGCGGTATTTGGGGGCGTCCCATGGCTCTGCGGCGCGATCCCAAAATTTCCATATTTTCTTAGAAGAAAACTTCACTCTGATGTCGTCCATCGAAACATGATGATCAATTTTTGTTGATTGAAAGTTTGGTGTTTGACCGAAAGTAGCTTTATCTAACTCGAGCGCGTGTAAGAATTTTGATGAGCGAAAATCGGCTTCGCTTGAAAAAACGGCGTGTCGAAAGTCGGCAACATGTTCAAACGTAACAACACGAAATTTCGCTAGTGCGAAAAACTGCGCGCTATCGAAATTTGCTTCGCGCTTGAAGGTGGCGTTTGTAAATTCTGCCCCGCTTCTAAACTCGACGTCTCGGAATAATACCTCACTTTCAAATAGAGTTTTGGTAAAGACTACATGGTAGAAATTGATTTCCCTAAAGATTGTTCTTTTGTGGAATATTGAATCGCGGAAATCTACTCCTACTGGAACCTTGGTGTGGTTAAATATCGCTTGTCCAAGAAAGGTAGAGTTACTGAAGTTAACCGGCCCCCCAAACTCGGTACGATCAAAAGTTGCAAAATTTCGGAATGTTGTTCCCGAGAAATCCGCCTCACCTGGAAAATAAAAATAGGCAAACGAAATTCTTCCGTCTCTCCAAGCCTTAATTTCAGCATTGGCGAAAGAAACCTTCCATCCGTCATGCTCCATTGCCCACTCGTTCCAAGCCTCTTTTCCTTGTCGAGCAAGTTCGAGGGCGTCTTCACCTCTGAGAACATTTGCTTCTTCGGCCATTGCATCGGTCCCGATTGGTCAGCGCGTGTAAAATACGGATCTGCAACTTTTACATATGTGGGGCGTGTTGCAAACAGGCGGCTCTTGATTGGCTTATGTCAGTGTTCTCGGCCCATGGTTCGAGACGAGCTTCGCTCTCCTCACCATGACGGTTGTCTTAATACCGCAGCGTTATCCTGAGGGTGATCGCAGATCACGTCTCGAAGGATGGGCGGCTATCATCCGTGGGTCCCGCGGTCAAGCCGCGGGACGACATTAGGCGGGTTGGGAGGAGCCCCAACCTCCCACATCAGCTCTCCAGAGCGAAATCGGGTGAACTAGGGCTTCAATTTCGCTCTGGATTATTAGTATCGCGCGATCGAACCGGAAAACCGGATTCCACTTTTCCTGATCGCGCTCGGCGTGCAAAATTAACATTGCCTTGGTAGACTGCGCCGGATGATCGGCGTGCGGCCCCATTTGCGGACCCGCGCTGGGCTGGGGCATGAGACTTTGTGGGCATTGTGAGTAAGAAAAAGCTGGGCTTGATTAGTGGGGCGCTGGTGCTGGCGGGGGTTTTGCTCGCCGGGGGCGCGGCGCTGTGGCTTGACCTCAAGCCCCTGAAAGCGCCGATCGAGCGCGAACTGACGGCGCTGTTGGGCGCGCCGGTGCGGGTCGAGGGGTCGATCGGCGTCGATCTCCTCGACCGGCAAGACGCGCGGGACTCAAGCGCGCCGACGGCCGCGCTGTGGGTCGTGCTGCATAATGTGCGCCTGGGCGAGGCGGCGCCAACACGGGCCCGAGTGGAGGCGCGCGTTGAAGCCCGGTCGGTCGCCGCCGCTGGTTATGCCGACCAGATCTCGATTGGCGAATTGCGCGTGCGTTTGGCGCTGGCGCCGCTCGCCCGGCGGCAGTTTGATCTCGTGGATCTGGTCTTGCGCGACCTGGAGGTGGCGGTGGCGCTGGAAGGCGAGACGCTGCTCAATCGCCTGGCGGCGGCCGGGCAGAGCCGGTTTTCTGAAGGGACGGAAGGGGCGACTGAGGGTATTGCTAAGGGCGGTTCTGTCATCATCGCGCTGCGTCGGGTGCAGATCGAACAGGGGTTGGTTCACATTGGCCTGCCGGAAAGGGGGGCGG
>JAJFIN010000030.1 GCA_021774955.1 Alphaproteobacteria bacterium
TGTCATTTGGATTGTCCGGCGGAGGGGTCGCTGAAAATTTTAAATTACCTGGTATGGAAACAAAGGTGCAGCCGACGTTGCGGAGCCTTGCGGCGGTGGCATTGTCTTGCGCCAGACAGACGTCAAACAATGCGAACAAAGGTCCGGTCATGCTGCGCCATCGACGCCACCGTCGGTAGGAGTGCACGGACATGCGTGCGTTCACCAAAGCCAGGGGTATCGAGCGACGGGCGCATTCGACGAGCATGTTGGGCCACAATTCGGACTCCATGAACATTGCGATATCTGGCTGCCAATGGTCGAAAAACTGTTTCACACTGGTTGTATTGTCCAATGGAATGAATTGGTGAATTGCCTTGGATGGTAGGCGGTCTTTCAACACATCGGCAGAAGTAACAGTTCCACTTGTCAGTAATACATGGGCATCTTGATAATCAGCCAATAGACGGTCTATGAGCGGCAGCGCCGATAAACATTCACCGATACTCGCACCGTGGATCCAAAACAAAATACCATCGGGTCGTTTGCGTGAAGCGACCCCTTTTCGTTCTGCGAGCCGTTGGACATCTTCTTTGCCGCGTTTAACACGTCGGGAAAGAATCAGACCTATAAACGGCGCCGCCACTATCCAGGCAAAACGATAGACCCACAGCACGCTTGCCGTTTTCCAGCCCAGGCGCAATGGTGAAGTGCTTTTATTCATTCTTCCGTTCACTTACGCGATAGGTGCAGGTTGGATTGGGTCGGCATTCACCATCTGGTCTGCTTCGAATGTTAAGCGGTTAAGGCTTTCCTCGACGCTCACGCGAAGGGTTTCAATCTGAGCAGCATCTGCGTCTCGCGCCACATGGATCGGAGGTCCCCAAATGAGAACCCCGCGACTGAACGGAAAAGACAGACAAAACCGGTCCCAGCTATTGACGATCCGTCGTCGCTGCGTGGCAAACGTCGCCGGTATGATTGGCACCCCAGCTAACTTCGCCGCAATAACAATCCCATCGCTGGCCCGCATATAAGGTCCATAAGGACCGTCTGGCGTGATCCCAACACATTCACCCGACCGTAGCGCACGGACCATAGCGCGCAGTGCTACGGCGCCGCCTTTGTTTTTGTCTGAACCTTCTTTCGAAGCAGAACCTCGAATAGTGCCCAGTCCAAAATGTCCGATCGTATCGGCGATGATGCTGCCATCGCGGTGCTGGGAAATCAGCATTCGCATGGTCACAGAAGTGCGCCAACAATAGGGCATCATCAACAGACGCCCATGCCAAAACGATAGGATGAACGGCTTCTCCTGACGCCAATATTCCTGCGGTATTTCTTGACCGATTACTTTCCATCGGCCGCTTCGATAAGTGAAACGAATATACAGAGAGATCAGCAGGCACGCGACAGCGCGTACATGTTTGTTGCGACCCAGAGCCTTTTTCCAGCGCCGCAATCTACGCCTAACACCTATTCTGGTATTGGCAGCTTGTGCTTGTGTCGCTTTAGTCATTCACCGCAGCCTCAAGCGGGGTCGCCGCCTCTTTCTGTTGATCCAATTGATCGCGGAAACTACTTTGATAAAGCGTTGTGTACAGACCACCTTGCTCTACCAGAGATGAATGTGTACCGGTTTCAACGATCTTACCTTTGTCCATGACGAATATTCTGTCTGCATGCATGATAGTGGACAATCGGTGGGCAATAACAATTGTTGTTCTGTTTGCCATCAGGCGGTCAAGAGCCTTTTGAACCAGCGCTTCAGATTTGGTGTCCAGAGCAGACGTGGCTTCATCAAGCAAAAGAATAGGCGTATCCGCGAGCATGGCGCGCGCAATAGCGATCCGTTGGCGTTGCCCTCCCGAGAGACGGGACCCACCTTCTCCAACACCGGTGTCGTAGCCGGACGGGAGTTCAAAAATAAAGTCGTGAGCATCGGCAGCTTTTGCGGCGGCCTCAACTTCTTGTGGACTGGCCTCGGGTCGAGAATACGCAATATTGGCAAACACAGTGTCGTCGAACAGGAATGGGTCTTGTGTCACTAGCGCCATGGAATGACGTAGGCTTTCTAGGGTAACGCTCCGGATATCCTGACCATCGATTTCCAACACCCCCTCGCTGACATCATAAAAGCGAGGAATGAGATTAAGGATTGAGCTCTTGCCAGCGCCACTGGGTCCCACCAAAGCAACGGTTTCACCAGGATTTGCGACAATAGAAATATTACACAGAGCAGGAGCGTCCTCACCATAGTGGAAGGTCACATCTTTAAGCTCAATTTTTCCGCCCGATAATGATAGCGGGGCTGCATTTGGTTCGTCTTGAATGACCGGACGGGTGTCGATTTCCTTGAAAACACGGCTGGCAGCAGCCAAGCCTTCGGCAAGAGTTGGCGGCAAATTGGAGATACTTTTAAGGGGGGCGTAGGTTGACATCATGGCAGCAATGAACGTCACAAATTGATTGAGTTCCAATGTCCCGCTGAAGCCTCGCAGCCCTCCATAAAAGAGGGCACCCGCAATACCAATGCCGGTCAAGGCTTCGGTGACGGGTGCTGCAGCCAAGCGCGCTTTCTCTGCCTTAATTCTATATAGCGTGCGTTCTTCTATGCTTTTCTGTGTACGGCTGATTTCGCGCTCTTCTTGACCATATGCTTTGACGATCCGAGTACCATCAAGATTTTCAGAAATTAACGTGCTGAGCGTTCCCGTTGCCGCCATGGATTTGTTGGTGGCTTTTCTACTGCGCTTACCTTGTCTTCTGGCATTGAGCACAACAAAGGGAACGATTGAACTGACAATAAGTGCTAGCCGCCAGTCCATCAAATACATCACCGTCCCCAGACCAATCACAGTGAAAAAATCTTTAGCGAATGAGGTAATCGACTGCGCGGCAGCCCTTTGAACCAGCAACACATTGTTGATAGCATTGGCCATGAATTGACCGGAATGGGTCATTTGCAAACGGCTAAGATCTGCATACACCATTGTACGGAATAGTTTTAATTGCAGATCTGCAACCATGCGCTGGCCGATAACTGCCATGATACGGCCTTGCCCGTAGGTCGCTGCCGCTTTGACAAACGCGATAATGATGGCGGCGATCGGCAGCACCACTAACATGCGCTCGTCTCGTTCGAGAAACATGTATTTAATGGCCGGATCGAGAATATATATCAATCCTGCTGTGGTAGCAGCTACGACGATCATCAAAAAAACCGCGATCATTATCTGTCCCAGATAGGGCTTGACATGATCACGCCCAATTCGCCTCAACAATCCGTTTTGCGAATAGGAGTTGTGCGAACCAGGACCATCCAAGTTTTTAGACTTTTCGGCGGATTTGCTGATTATCGGGACAGAAGGTGTTGCTTGATTGGAAACGGTTGCCACCTTTTTAAGTTCCTGGAATTGAAGCAATGGCGATCATACCAGTCTCGGTGCCATAGGGTAAGAGCTCTAAACCCCGATATGTGTGTGACGAGCATTGGTTAAAAACAGGTCTAATCGCTCGGTGTTTCCGGGTCCAGCAGGCGATGTAGATGTACAATAAAATAGCGCATTTCTGCCTTATCTACAGTCTTCTGGGCCGCATCCCGCCAGGCATCGTGTGCCAATTGATAGTTTGGGAAAACACCGACGAAATCCAGGTCGTCTAGGTTCTTAAACTCAACTTCCTGCAAATCAGAAAGTTCACCCCCAAAGACCAGATGTAAGAGTTGTTTGGACATAATGCTCGTTCCTCAAAAGATTTGGTTGCGATTCAATACCAAGAGTGGAGGTTAATGTGTCAACCTATGTCGGACAAATACAAGGCTTCAGTAATCATCTGTAAACGGTTTATTGCCCAGCAACGGTCATTCCTTCAACCCGTAAGGTTGGAGCATTTGTACCGTACCGAAATACCAAGTCATTTGCTGGCGTTATCTCACGAAACATTTCTTTAAGGTTGCCTGCAATGGTAACTTCGTTGACCGGGAATGAGATCTCACCGTCTTCAATCCAAAAACCTCCGGCGCCAAGGCTGTAATCTCCGGTTACTCCATTGACCCCGGAACCGATAAGATCTGTGACGTAGAAGCCAGACTTGATATCGCTCATCAGTTCGGTACGGCTGAGTGATCCTGCAGCCATATAAAGGTTCGAAGTCGAAGACCCAGGAGGTCCACCTGTACCGCGCGATGCATGACCGGTCGTTTCCAACCCTAGCTGTTTGGCGGTTGCTGAGTTCAAGATCCAGGTCGTCAAGCAGCCATCGTCTATCAGCGTGTGGGTTTTGTTTGCGATACCTTCACCGTCAAAGGGTTTAGATCCGAGGCCACGTTTACGATGAGGTTCGTCAATCACTGTAACGCCTGAAGCAAAGACCGGATGGCCCATTTTTTCTTTGAGGAAGCTGGTTCCACGGGTAACCGAAGAACCTGAAATTGCACCAGCAAAGTGACCAACAAGACGGTTGGCCACTCTGGGGTCATAGACCACCGGCACGCTTTGCGTTTCAACACGCTGAGGAGAGAGTTTTCGCACCGCTTTTTCAGCTGCCTTTTTGCCGATATCTGAAGCTAGGGGTAAGTCTGCCAAATGGCGCGCTGTCGCGAAGTCATAGTCGCTTTCCATGCCCATACCTTCGCCAGCAAGAAGCGAGCAAGATAGGCTGTGGCTGGTCGCCCCATAACTTCCCAAAAAACCGTCACTCGTACACAAAGCGACGGCGGTCCGACCCCATCCCGCACCTGCACCATTGCTGTTGGTGATATTAGCAACGGCAAGACCGGCTTCTTCCGCTTCAGCTGCGCGCGTCGATAATTGTTCTGAGCTCGGCTCCGTAGGGTCATGTAGGTCGAGATCGATGACAGATTTTGCCAAGCGATCCTTTGGGGCCAAACCGCAATAGGGATCCTCAGGAGCCAGCCGGGCCATTGCCACAGCCCGCTCCACCAGAGGTCCCAGTGCTTTTTCCGATATATCGCTTGAGGAAACGCAAGTCTGTTTTCGTCCCACAAGCACCCGCAGGCCGAGATCCTGGCTTTCCGATCGCTCGATATCTTCTAGCTTTCCAAGGCGGTAGGCTGCCGAAAGCGATGTCGATTCATAAAGCAGTGCATCAGCAGCATCAGCGCCGTTTTTGCAGGCTTTTGATACGACATCTTCTATGATTGCCAGCTTCTCGGGCGAAAGAGACGCCGAAGAAAGTGCACCTGGACTGTAACTGGACACCATCTCGATCTTCCTTTCGGGAGCAGCACAATTTTGGTGAGAATGTCGTTTGTGGTTAGGTATTCCGCTGAATATAGTAAAACCACAGCAACGACAAATAACGAATAGCTCCCAGAAACCCAATGTGTCGAGATTCTTTACACTTTCAATACCTGGACCCCATTAAAAAGATCTAAGTCATTGATTATAAACACTCTTGGAATTTGGCATATCGTGTGCATATTATGCGGCAGACGGGGGCCGTTTGGCCTAAGTGCCGCAAAATAAGGGATTTGAGGCATTGTCGGGCGAGTTTTTTTTGGAGGTAGACTAATGAATAAATTATTTGGAGCACTTGTAGCCGTAACGTTCGGTCTGGGAGCCTTAGCCGCTCCAGCAAGCGCCGGCCTGATCATCATGCTTGATGATGGCTTAGGCAACACAGCAACATTTACTGACAATGGTGCAGGGGATCTTAACCCGGCTGCAAACAACCTTATTGTTTCGTCAAGTGTTGGTGCTTGGAATGTGACATTTGCTGGGACTTCTTCGGATACACCGAATGCATCAGCGTTGAATTCGTTCTCAATTGGCGCCACGGGCGGTACCGGATCTCTGACAGCAACGATTTCACAAACATTTACCAACCTGCTGCCGAACCCAGCAACACCATTTTGTGGTATTACGCCAACTGTTGCTGAGACAATTGACTTCCAGTGTCTCTTGAACGACGTAGTTTATGATTCTGTAACAGGTCTGACAGCGGGTAGTTCTTTCACTGGTTCTGGCTCAGTAGTACCAACGACTGGCAATGAAACACTGAAACAGATTGTCGTTATCAACAGTAGTGATTCCAATCTGAATACAACATTCGATGCGACTTCAGGCTTGACTGTTCCTGAGCCTGCAGCACTTGGCCTCTTGGGTCTTGGTCTTCTTGGCCTTGGCTTGGCACGTCGCCGCCGCAGAGCATAATAAGAAACAAAATTACTACTTCCGAATTGGGCGGCTCATTGAGCCGCCCTTTTTGTGTTTTTATACTTTATGTGAATTTAACCATATCAATAAAACAAACACTCCAAAGTGCCATTTCAAACTGAACCAAATTGGGAAATCTCACCTGGCACGATATGTGAAACTAAGATGGTGTGCTCCGGCAAAAGGTTCGATTCCTGTGCCAATAATGAGCATCGAACTTAGGTGGCACCGATTTGGGCCAGTCTCTTTTGGAGGTTATAAAATGAAAAAGTTCACAGGGGCGCTTGCGGTAGCTTTTTTTGCACTTACCGCCGCACTGACGCCAGCAAGCGCAGGTCTGATCATCATGCTCGATGACGGCTTGGGTAACACAGCAACGTTTACTGACGAAGGCGCCGGCGATCTTAATACGGGCGTTCTCAACAATCTTATTGTGTCAACAACTGTTGGCGCATGGAGTGTGACATTTGCGGGAACATCATCGGATACACCGGACGCATCAGCATTGAATTCATTCTCACTGGGTGCAACTGGCGGTACTGGATCTTTGACGGCAACGATCTCACAAACATTTACCAACCTTTATCCGAACCCAGCATCTCCTGCATGCGGCATCACACCGACGATAGCAGAATCGGTCGACTTCAAATGCCTGCATAATGATGTGGTCTATGATTCTGTAACCGGACTGACATCTGGTGGTTCATTCTTTGGTGCCGGATCAGTGGTCCCAACAAGTGGATCTGAAAAATTGACGCAAATCATCACCATCAACAGCAGCGATCCGAAAGCAAATACGATTTTCGACGCAACATCTACTTTGACGGTTCCGGAACCTGCAGCACTTGGCTTTATGGGTCTCGGTCTTTTAGGTCTTGGTTTAGCGCGCAGACGTAAGAAAGCATAATTGTTTTCCTTACCAAGACGAATACCAATCGAAGGGCGGTCTTGTACCGCCCTTCTTCATTTCCAAATACTATTGCCTGTACCGGGCAAACCAAGGCGAGCCCACTTTTCATCGATGGCGTGAACAACATCATCATCCATTCGAATGAGGCTCCCCCAATCACGCTTTGTTTCTGGCGTGATTTTGTTTGTAGCGTCCAACCCAATCTTGCTCCCGAGGCTATTTTCAGTTGAGGCGAAATCAAGATAGTCGATCGGCGTATTTTCGATGATGGTAATATCCCGTGCAGGGTCCATGCGGGTACTGATCGCCCACATGACGTCTTTCCAATCGCGCGCATTGACATCATCATCAACCACGATGATCCATTTAGTGTACATGAATTGTCGCAGGAAACTCCAAGCCCCCATCATCACGCGTTTGGCGTGACCCGGATAAGCCTTCTTCATCGAAATAACGGCGATGCGATATGAGCATCCTTCGGGTGGTAGCCAGAAGTCGGTAATCTCTGGATATTGTTGCTGCAGGAGCGGGATAAAAACTTCATTCAGTGCTTCGCCCAACACGCTTGGTTCGTCCGGCGGTCGCCCAGTAAATGTAGACAAGTACAATGCGTCACGGCGCATTGTAATCGCGGAAATTTTGAAAACCGGAAAGGGCTCTACTGAATTGTAGTAACCGGTGTGGTCCCCATAGGGACCTTCATCTCCGTACTCGTCGAGTGACACATGCCCTTCGAGGATGATTTCGGCCTGAGCTGGAACTTTGAGCGGCACGGTTTTGCAATCGACAAGCTCAACCTTTTCACCACGCAATAGTCCCGCAAATTGGTATTCAGAAAGCGTATCTGGAACCGGTGTCACGGCCGCAAGAATGGTTCCTGGATCCGCACCGATGACGACCGCCGCTGGCAAGGGGTCCGGTTTTTCTTTTGCCCACCGTGCGTGATGTTGAGCCCCGCCGCGATGTTTAAGCCACCGCATGAGTGTTTTGTCTTTGCCAGTGACTTGCATCCGATAGATGCCAAGATTGTAATTGTCTTCTTTGGCATCGCTCGGCCCCTTGGTCACAACCAGCGGCCAAGTGATCAACGGTGCTGGTTCGCCGGGCCAGCAGGT